>JAIOSN010000223.1 GCA_021107605.1 Anaerolineae bacterium
AGCCGGTGTACATGGCGGGATTGACGGCTAAGACGCCGGGACGTAGGGACGCGAGCCAGAACGGTCCTATCACCCCTCCCTCGCGGTAAGCGGTGATGAAATAGAGGAGAGTCTCCACCGCCGCGAAACGGAACCCGGCCATGCCCCCGTAGATTACCCCACCAATAGGACGATCGATCGCGCGGGGGAAGAAAATGGGGAAGCCGAACACAGCTACGGCCTTTAGACTCTCCTCGACTAAGGGCGCAGTCACCGCACCGCCCAGCAGATTGTAGATCAGAGTGTGGTTACTGGCGAAGGCCGTGTTGGGGATATCAAATAGCAGCTCCAGGAGTACCGAGAGGATAATCGCCGGGAGCGCGCCCCAGACAAAGGAGAAGGCCAAGAGCAACCACGGCTCCTTCTCGTAGCGGTCCAGCCACCAGAGGAAGAAAGCGTATAGCAACATCGGCGCGAAACTCAAGAAAAGAATGATCAGTATTGTGAGCATGGTGCTCCTTATGTGTAGACGGCATCCGCAGATTATGCAGATATTTTATGATATTGATTAACAGCCTGCCGCCCGTGGCTAAAGACCACGGGCTACGAAGTTACGCCCCATAAATGGGGCTAGCCCGCTTTAGCGGCTGGGGTTCACCTCTCCTACTGCGTAACACTAACCAAATTGCAAATCGGCAAATCACCCGTCCAGCGAGAGCGGACCGTCTTCCCTAATCCCTGCTCACCAATACCGTGACAGCCTTACGACTTTAGACTTTAGACCTTTGACTTTCGACCTTTGACTTTCGACTTTCAACTTTCGCCTTTAGACTTTCGACTTCTTCACCACCGCCGCCAACCCGGCCGCCGCCAACCCGGCCGCACCGAGGAGAGCCAGACCTTGTCCCACAGTCTTCCGCTCCACGCTGGGCAACACCGCGCCCTCCAAGCCCGCGTCGGTGCCATACTCCGCGAAGAGCTGGCCCCACGGCGTCTCCAACGCCGCCTCGACACGCTGGCGACCCACCACCGGATACCAGTAGACATTGTGGTAAAAGTTGCTGGCAAAATACGACCAGGGCGTCAGCGGGCTACGCAGGAGCAGATTCTCAAACGGCTTGAGCGCGCCATGATAGATCAGCTTCTGTCCCTGGCTGGCGAACGTATCCTCCTGATCAAAATTCCACCGCTCCTCGGCGGCGTCCACGTCACCCACGAACTCAATCTCCTTAGGATCGCCAACGCCCAATCCCAGTTCATGCGCGATGCGGATAAAGGGCAACTCCAGCGCGTCAAAACCCTGGAGCGTGGCCGAAGCCGCGTCAATCGCCACCTGATCCGCCGAAGCCAACAGCACGTTCTTCTCATGCCAGTACATAGCGCGCGGGCCAGGCCCGTCGCCCGCAAAAGTCCCATCCATCACCGCGAACAACCCCGGATGGATCTCTTGTTGGATCTGCAAGAGGTCCACCACCGTCTCATTGATCACGCTGTGCGTCCAATGGCGTTTGCGTCCCAACAACCCGCCAAAGGCGTTCTTCATCGCGCCCGTGATCGTCGTGAAGACGTGCGTCTTGATCGTGGGCAGCTGGATGATATTATTGCCGATCAAAATCTCCGGGATGTAGACCCCCTCTGGATAAACATCATCCAACACCAAAAATGGCGTTTGCGGCTCGTACCGCACCCACTTCGCCTCCGGCTTGTAGATGTAAGTGCAGGGCACGCCGTACTTATCCGTCACGTACCGCTGCTTGTTATTGCGCTCCCCATCGCCCGTATCCACCACCACCGTGTCGTTATGCACACCCAAGAGCTCATAACCCGCTTGCTGCAACGGGCGGATCACCCCCTCCAATTGCCAGGGCGTCGTGGAACAAGCCGGGTACCACGTCTGCCAGGAGATATTGATCTTGAGCAACGTCAAATGCTCTTTGGGCAACACCTGCTGATACTCCGCCAACTCCAACAACCGCGCGTAATCATCCACCACCGTCTTGGGAGTAGTGCGCACAATCGCCACCTTGCCGCGTCCGTGAAAATCCTTTTTAACCATAGTAGACCTCTCTTATGAAATTTTTATTTTGGGAAAAAAACAACTGCTCTTTTAACCACCCTCTCCCCACTTTTGACGTAACTCACACCACCACTTGGAGCTACAAGAGAAACTATCTCGCTACCCGCGTTTGTTTCCTATGCTAACGTCAACCTGCTGCTCCACACCAACTTCCGTTCACTGAATCATTTTGATGTTGCGGCCAATCAGAGACATTCGGGGTAATGTTCTTCTGTAAATACGCCCGAACTGTGATGACAAATAACCCGGCTATCAGACCACCGCAGAAGGCGACTAAAATAGATTTAGTGAGTTTGTTGTGCATTGTATTCTCCGTACTCAATCAATAGGATGAATTTCATCGGCCCGGTATATCTCAGCCTTATTCAAATTCTGGATAACATAGAACGTAATACCTTCCTTTGTTCTTACTTCCCAGAAAGGATTTGTCCAATCTCCACCACCTTCTCTTGTAGGTCTGAATACCAAATCCGGCTCTCCCGTAATGGTAACTTTCATTTCCCCCACCAGTTTAGTCGCTTCTAGTGCATCTACAAAGGGAAATTGTTTAGCCTGGGCATTGCTCCACATACC
>JAIOSN010000217.1 GCA_021107605.1 Anaerolineae bacterium
CATCACCTCCTTTAATCACAGCTGAAATTATTAACCCTTGAGACCAGTAGTAGCAATGCCTTCCGTAAACTGTTTCTGGGTAAAGAAATATAGAACCAAGATCGGAATAGTGGTGATGACAGACCCGGCCATAGTCAACTGGGTTTCTGCCGCAGCCTCCGAGATAAAATTAGACAAACCTACCGTAACCGGTCTCCATGCCTCTGTATTGGTGACGATGATGGGCCACTGCAATGAGTTCCAAGCCCAGATACCGTTAAAGATCACTATTGACATCAACGGCGCCTTAGATAAGGGCACCACAATCTGCGTTAAGAAGCGTAGATGTCCACAGCCATCTATCAGCGCGGCATCATAGAGCTCGTCCGGAATCTGCGCAAAGAATTGCCGCAAGAGAAAGACGCTAAAGGCATTGATCATAAACGGGATCGTCAACGCAGTCCAGTTATCATACCAGGCATTGGTCATTCCAAAAGTGGCTTGGAATATCTCGTCCAATTTAATGATGATCAGGTAGTTGGGGATGAGCGTCACGGCCCCAGGAATCATATAAGTAGCCAGATAAAGCGAAAAGATCAGATCTTTGCCGGGGAATTTCATGCGCGCAAAGGCATAGGCGGCCAAGGTGCTCGTTACTACTACCCCCGCAACGGTGAGCAAGGTGGTGATTGTACTGTTACGCATGTAACGCGCGAAGTTCGCTTCCCGCCAGGCGGAGATATAGTTGTGCAACAACATGTATCCCCCGTTCCAGGACTCTCTCACTACAAATTTATCTGGATCGGAGTTCACAACTCGGAAGTGCGGCCCCCAGCGTCCCCGGTCGGCCCCCGCATAGTTTGGCCCGCCGAGTTCGTCTCCATCAAGTCGTGTCACGAACTGATCAACGATCTTGGAATCCACGGTAAGCAAGTAGGCGTCATAATTGACTTGCTCATCGTTGGTAGTATCGGTTGCCAGGATATTTACGTTGAAGGGCACTGAGAAATCTGCCTTCGCCAAGCGTCGTGCCACGTAACGTGAAACTGATTCCACCGGGATGGCGCCCTCTAAGGGAGGACTGAAGGAGCGGGGAACATTCTGCCATCCTTCCGCCGGCCGCATAGGAACGGTCAGGTCTTGAGTAGCGGGTCGCTCCAGGTAAGGGCTGGCCGATAATCCCGCCGGCCAGAAAATCTTGGCGCCATGTTCCCCATACGTTTTAACGGAGGTCAATAACATCCAGAGAAAGGGCACAATGGCAATGACCGCACCGATAGTCAGGATGAGATATAAGAGACCTCTGGAGATAGCTTCACGCAGTTGATAACTCTGTAAATTTTTCTCTACAGGAGCTTGCACCAAGTTAGCCATAGAAAACTCTCCCTTCAGAAATGCGTTTCTGAACCCAAGTTAGACTCAGCAGTACGCCAGTTAAGACAAAGGCCAGCGCAGAAGCGTATCCAAACCGATTGCCGGACCAAAAATTCTTCCAGATCAACATACTAGTGGTCATCGTAGTCCCTCTAGGCGCACCGATCGGGCCGACGACGCTAGTCATCACGTAGATATGATTGAAGGCGCGGAAAGTACCTAACACCCCCATCATAAGTAAAAAGTACGTGGTGGGTGAGACTAAGGGGATAGTTATATTCCGTAATATCTCCCAGCGATTAGCGCCATCAATCGTAGCGGCTTCATAGAGTGAATGCGGGATGTTTCCCAGGCCGGCCATATAGATGACGGTATTGTAACCCACGTAAGTCCAGATGTTGTAGATGATCACAGCGACCAACGCCAAACTGGGGCCGCCAGCCCAATCGGGCAGTGAGAGTCCCACTAAATTACCCAGATAAACACCAATGGGAGTTGCTTCAAAGAGCCATTTAGGGACGTTTTCGGCGGGCATGCCCAACGTGACCAGCAGTAGGTTGAGCAAGCCCCGGCGCGGCTCGTAGATCGACTGCCAGACAGCGGCGGAGGCCACCGTGACTGTCACGTAAGGTAAGAAGTAGAGAATCCGCCAGGTCGTTTTGCCTCGGATATTCTGAAAGAGAACCGTAGCCAGCAGAAAGGAGATAACAATCTGGAAGGGGACGGTGCCCAATGAATAGTAAGAGGTAATCAAGAGTGCAGTGAAGAGGTCCTCATCGCCATTGACCAACATCTGTGGGAAACCCAGAACAAAACCTAACCCCCCGACGATGAGCAGGAAAGCAAAGAATGCCTTGAAAAGGGTTATTTTAGCCGAATCCTCACTTTGGATTTTGCGCCAGAGCATCCAAGAGCCGGCCAACAATCCCAAACCACCTAGCGTAAAGAGCGCATCTTGGGGAGTGCCTAACGCTTTAAGGTAGTTGCCCAAACCTATAAAATCCCCCTTGCGAATACGCCATTTATGAAAACTAATGTAGAGCGCGTATCCTATGGGGAAGAGACTGAAGACGAACAAGATAAAGGTGCCGGGAAGAAGAAAGAGGTAAGCTCGCAAAGCTTCACGCAGATAGCGTTCCCTCCGTCCTGAAAACAATGAATGTTCTGAACCGACATCAACAAGTTGCTCTGTTGCCGCCATTTTGGCCTCCTAAGAAAAAAATTACAAGTCCCAAAGCACAAACTACAACTTACTATCATACAAGGTTTTTGTCAAATGACGAATGACTATCGACTACCCAATATCATCAAGATAAGACCTCCGAGGTCTCTGGTCAGTACCTTAACTTAATGATATGGATCGACTGCCTGACTATCGACTATCTACATTCTTTGCCTTACTCCCAAAACGTGCTAAGATAATTTCACTGAGACCTTTATCTAACTGTCTGGAGGTATGAAATGGAAGCAGCGCAGGAAACTCGTAAATTTCATTTTTGGCCGGCGTTCAAGAACTTCGCCATCATCTTTTCCTTTGTGGTGAATTTCATCCTGGTGTTGGTGCTACTACTCTCACCGGGACCGCTGCTGATGGCCAAAGCGCAACTTGCTGAACCGCTCTTGAATGACTTGGATGCGGCCTTTGAGGCTTTGGGTGAGACAGAGATCCAAACCACGGTTGACATCGACGCTGAGATTCCGGTGCAATTCACCTTGCTGCTCAACCAGGTGACGGATGTGGTTTTAGTCGAAGAAGTCCCGTTGAACGCCCCTGCTACCTTTCAACTCCCCGGTTGGGGCGGTTCCATCCACGGCATGGTCAGCTTGAACTTGCCTGTAAGCATGACTCTCCCCGTAGCCTTGAGTTTAGAGGTGCCTGTCGATGAGACCGTCCCGGTGCAGATGGAAGTGGATGTGATAATTGGCTTGAACGAAGCGGGGATGGGCCCGGCGATCGAACAGTTACGCGGCGTCTTCAGCCCCATTAACGTTAGCCTCCAGAGCTTGCCCGATACTCCGGCCGGATTTCTGAAGAAGGCAGATGAATAAACGGCCAATTTGCGACTACGAAGGCTCACGTTACCGCACTGAATTCTGGACGGCGGCGCGAGATTATGAGGACCACGTGGAGCGCGTGGCATTGCGAGCACTCCTGCCTCCCACGGGCCGCACGCTGGTCGAGATTGGAGCGGGATTTGGGCGGCTAGGCGATCTTTACCAGGGCTACGAGACCGTCGTCTTCATGGATTACGCGCGCACACAGCTGGAGCAAGCCGTAGCCCGTTGGGGCGAGGGTGGGATAGGCGGGGAACCCCACTATCGTTACGTGCAGGCGGATTTCTACGCGTTGCCCTTTGTCGCCGGACTTTTCGACGCGGTGACGCTGATTCGTACTCTCCATCACGCTACCGATGCGCCTGCCGTACTGCGCGAGATCAGTGAGTCGCTGGCCCCGCAAGGAGTTCTCGTACTAGAGTTTGCCAATAAGCACAATCTAAAAGCGTTGGGACGTTATCTCCTCCACCGCCAAGCGTGGTCGCCCTTTGACCATGAGCCGGTAGAATTTGTAGAACTTAACTTCGATTTTCACCCCAATGGATTGGGGAACAATTGCGCCGCCTCCGGCTGGAGCGTGAAGCGGTGCGTACCGTCTCCCATTTCCGCTCAGGTTTTTTGAAGCGCTGGGTGCCCACCCGCTGGCTGGTAAAGTTGGATGCGTTGGTACAACCGACCGGCGCGCTTTGGCAGTGGTCGCCCAGCGTCTTTCTGCGTGCCCGCGCCAGCCAGGAGAAATCCCCTGCAAAAAAGGGCGACTTCTTTCTCTGCCCAGCTTGCAAGGCAGACCTGGAGGCGCCTACTCCTCACGAATTTCATTGCGCTAACTGCGGCAATAGCTGGCGGAAAGAGGGCGCGATCTACAATTTCAGAAATCCGGTTTGAGCAAGTGAGCGATAAAGCGAGTAAACGGGTGAGCGAAAAGCAAAAAATCCTCGTGTGATTGTAGTCGCGCTTCCTAAAAATGATTTGCGATTTGCTGATTTGTCAGGCGGGCACATGTCGCAAATGGAGACCGGCCCAAGCTAGCGAACCAAAAAAATCAGTCTTTATCTGCGTTAATCTGCATCCCATTTCTTTGCACGAACCTCAAGGCACTTTCAGTGCCGCCAGTAGCTGCTCCGGTTCATCCGTGCCGAGACGGAACTCTTTTCCAGAACGGAGCTCAATCTCGATGGCCTGCAACCCAGCGATATTGTACAGCCAGCCATGTGGCGTCATGTGGATCCCCCAGCCGTAATACCACGGGTTCCTGACGATTTGGGCACGGACAATCTCCTTGAGGGGAATCTGCTTCCTGATGATCCCCACACCAAACCAGAACTCAAGAGAGCCAGTTTCTACTTGCACGGTCAGCGCGTAAAAGAGAAGCAGAGTTACCAGGAGCAGCAAGAGCATCACGCCGTACCAGAGTTGCTCACCGATGTACGCCGTCACCGCCAGAGCCACGCCCGCGCCCAGCGAGAGAGCTAAAATCAAGTAGTTAAATTGGGTATGCCGATAAGTTTCCATCCTTAGTTTACCTCTATCTGCTATACGGGGCCGGTCTCCCGACAGTGCCCCCCCATAAATTTGATTGTCGAGAGCTCTGTCCGTGTTGCGTATGGCGTGTTACGTAAAGCCTCTCCAAACGGAACACGCAACCCGCTACTAAAAATTCAACCCAAATGAAACGCACCCTGTTACTAGACCTCCGAGGTCTTGATACAGCCTACCCAGACCGAGATTTCGCCACCAAGCGGCGAATGAGTAGACCTCGGAGGTCTGCAATGGGCCGGCCTGAGTAGTAACAAAAAATCAGCATTTATCTGCGTGAATCTGCGTCCGCTAAAAAATTTACGGCGTAAACCGGTACATCCCGGTCTCAAATTCCTCCGCTGGGGTGTTGGCGGGAACTAACTGGAACCAACTGTTACCCGGCTTCAAGGGGAGCGGGTTGCCGCTGGTATCCTGGAACGTGAGCATATCTTCGCGCGCCGCGCGGTTCCAATAGCCCTGATACATCTTGCCATCACGGAAGAGCAACGCCGAACCGGAGCCCCAAGTTTGAATCTCAATGGACATGTGCCCGCCGCCGTGGGTATCCTCCAAGATGTCGGTGGGTAGATGGTTAGCGAAGATGACCACCACATTGGCGGCGTGTACCTGCTCCCCGGTCAGATAATCGGTATGGATCCTACCAGCAGTCTGGCGCAGCCAACGTCCACTTGCGGCATCGTAACTCCACTCGGCGGTACAGTTGCCGGCTAGATAGTTGATCTCGAAATAGTTCACCTCAAACATATCTTTGAGCACCGGTGGTGTATCCGTAAACGCCATCAGCTGCGGGAATTCTGGCGGTCCATCAATACCCCGCTCGGCTGCCAACGCGCGCAGCTCCACCGGATCGGCGTAGAGAGTGTGCTCGAAGGCCTTGCCCTCCTCTGGCACGCGGTAGAAATACGGCTGGCCGATGCCGAAATCCGG
>JAIOSN010000183.1 GCA_021107605.1 Anaerolineae bacterium
CCGGCAAGGGGGCGGCATTGGACGCTACGCGCGCGAGTTGATCGGCGCGGTGCTGGCTCAGGAGAGCGCGCACCAGTTCGTGCTTATGGCCGCCAGCGCCGGGTTAGGCGAACGTTGGACGCGAGAACAGACACGGCTCCGCGCCTTAGCCGCTCACCCAGAACAACTCCGTTTCCGCTCCCTCCCCCTCACCGATGATTGGATGGCCCGCCTCTGGCAGCGTCTGCGCCTGCCCCTGCCCGCCGAGCTCCTCACCGGGCGCGTGGACTGCTTCTACTCCCCCGACTTCGTCCTGCCCCCATTGCTCCCCGCCACCAGAGCGATTCTCACCGTCCACGACCTCTCCTTCTTACGTCACCCGGAGACCTTCCCCCCGCCGTTGCGCCGCTACCTGGAAACCGCCGTACCGCGCAGCATCGCCCGCGCCGATCACATCCTGACCGATTCCGATGCCACGCACCGAGATCTGCTCGCGCTGCTGAATACCCCCGTCGAGAAGATCACCACTTTGTACTGCGGCGTCTCCCCGGATTTCAGCACGCAGGCCACGCCAGACGAGCGCGAGCGGTTGCAGAAACGCTACGGCATCGGGGAACGCCCCTACATCTTGACCGTCGGCACAATCCAGCCGCGTAAGAACTACGTCCGGTTGATGGCCGCCTGCGATCCGCTGGCTGCCGCACCAGCGTTAGACCTGGTCATCGTGGGGAAACCGGCCTGGCTGGCGGAACCAATCCTGGCCGCCGCCGATGAACGCGAATACGTCCACCGCTTAGGCTTCACCGAGGATGGCGACCTCCCCGCACTCTACCGTCAAGCCGCCGTCTGCGCTTTCCCCAGCATCTACGAAGGCTTCGGCCTCCCGCCGCTGGAAGCGATGGCCTGCGGCACTCCCGTCGTCGCCTCGTCCGCCTCCAGCATACCAGAAGTGGTCGGTAAAGCCGGACTGCTCATCAATCCCCTGGACGTCGCCGGTTGGACAGCCGCCCTGCGCCGCGTGCTGCGCGAGAGTGAGCTGCACGCCAAGCTACGCGCGCGCGGACTTAGACACGCTCCCACCTTCAGCTGGGAAAAGAGCGCCCAGAAATGGTTCCAAATCATAGGCAGAGTATGCCACCACTGATCGTTGAGATTCTATCGCTCCTCTATATTTCCGCCTAAAAATTGCTACGACCAACCGAACCATACTCACACCCGTTACCAACCCAGCTAAAAATCGACGCCAACCGTTACCTCAGGATACCTCAAACTCATTGCAGAGAGCACGTAGTGAATTGTCCCAGATCATGTAACTGAGACACTGAAAGTCAATTAGCAGACGTGGCCTGCTTGATTTTGAGACTCTCTTGAGTACAATAGGGAGATAAAATCAGGTAGGCCATTTTTGTATCTTGTCCAGTCGACCAAGAGGAACATTGCCAGCATGACCAATTCAAGTAAGACTATTGCCGAACAGAGAAGTTACGCCATACTCAACGTAGACGAAGCCCGTGAGGTCGCCTCGGTCTGGATAGCAGAGATGGATTTGGAAGCGGCCATCTCCTTTGGCTTACCCGAAATCGACGACCGGTACCATATCTGGCGGATTCCCTTGCTGGCGCAAGATAGAAACACGTTGATAGGAGAAGTGGTCGTTGATGCTTACACCTCTCTGATATATGCAGCCAAATCGACTAACAAGAAGATGCTTGAAAGACGATTATTGCGTAAAAAAGAGCGTCAGCAATCACACCGAGCCGGAAAAAAACATTACAAAGTTTCAACCTTGCGAAATACCATTGCGTGCGGTGATTCTGAGCATATCCTTCCCCAACTACCAGCAGAATCTATTGATCTAATTTTCACCTCACCACCCTACTACAATGCCAGACCCGAATATAGTGAGTACATCAGTTATGAAGAATACCTCCTCAAGATGCGCAAGATCATCCAACTAAGCCATCGAGTTTTGAACGAAGGTCGTTTTTTTGTGATCAACGTATCCCCCGTACTTATCCGTCGCGCCAGCCGCAGCGAATCGTCGCGGAGAATAGCCGTACCATTTGACATCCACAGGCTATTTATTGAAGAGGGATTTGATTTTATTGATGATATAATTTGGGTTAAACCAGCGGGTGCGGGCTGGGCAACCGGACGAGGACGCAGGTTTGCCGCCGACAGAAACCCCTTACAGTACAAAGCAGTGCCTGTCACCGAATATCTGCTAGTATATCGCAAAAAATCAGAGCAGTTGATAGATTGGAATATCCGCGCTCACCCACGCCAAGATTTGGTGCAAGCCTCAAAAATCAAAGATGGCTACGAAACAACCAATATCTGGCGAATTAAACCTGCCCATGACAAGAAACATCCAGCGGTATTTCCAGAAGAGTTAGCCGCTAAAGTCATTAGCTACTATTCTTTTATAGATGACGTTATACTTGACCCTTTTGCGGGGGTGGGTACCGTAGGGT
>JAIOSN010000197.1 GCA_021107605.1 Anaerolineae bacterium
ACCAATGGCCGGAGGATGTGCGTCCCTACTTCGGGGATGGCGACGAGTTCCAGATGAACTTCCACTTCCCATGGATGCCGCGTATTTTCATGGCGCTGGCGAAAGCCGACCGTACTCCCATTGAGCAGATATTGGCGCGCACGCCGGAGCTGCCGGCAGGTTGTCAGTGGGGGAGTTTCCTCCGCTGCCACGATGAGCTGACGTTGGAGATGGTGACGCTGGAGGAGCGGGAGTTTATGTGGGATTTCTACGCGCCGGAGCCGCGAATGCGTCTCAATCGCGGTATTCGCCGCCGGCTGGCCCCGCTACTGGAGAATAACCGGGCGCGCATTGAGGTGGCGAACTCTATCTTTCTCACCCTGATCGGCTCACCGGTGCTCTACTATGGCGATGAGATCGGCATGGGGGATAACATCTGGTTGGCTGATCGTGATGGTGTCCGCACGCCGATGCAGTGGGATGCCAGCGAGAACGCGGGGTTCTCCACCGCCCCCGCAGAGCAGCTCACCGATCCCGTGATCAGAGACGAAATATATGGCTACCAAAAAATCAACGTCGCTGCGCAACGGGAGAACCCGGAATCGTTGCTCAACCGGATGCGAGAGTTGCTCCGTATCCGCAAGGAACATCCGGCCTTTGGACGAGGCGAGCTGCACCTGCTTGAAGTACATCCAGATGCCGTGTTAGTCTATCTGCGCATCACCGCTGCTGAGACGTTGATCATCTTTAACAACCTGGCGCCCGAATCCCAAACCGTTTCCGTTGATCTGGCGGACTATGCGGGGAAGACGCCGGTGGATATTCTGACTGGAGAGACTTACCCGATAATAACTGAGGATCTGTATGTGGTTGAACTGGCGGGCTATGGTTATTGTTGGCTTAAGTTGTAGCGTCCCGTCAAATTGAGAAAAGGGACGCAGATAAACGCCGGCTGCGTCCTAAGCATCATCAATCTTTTAGCGAAATTTCATAGATTGGCTCTGGTTTGGCTTGCCCTTTGAATTTCACCTCTGGTAATCTGGTGGCGGGAAGGTAATTTTGTACTTGCTCATAGGTGTGCTGGCAGATGATTATTTTTCTGGCTGGGGCCAGCTCTTGGAGCGCGTGAGCTTTGTTGACCGTTGTGCCGACCACGGTGAAATTAACGAGCTTATCTGTGCCGACGTTGCCGACAATCGCTTCCCCAGTGTAGATGCCGATCCCAAAATCCAACTGATATTTCGGGGGGAGTTGCGTGTGCAGCTTACGTATTGCTTTAAGGATGTGTACCGCAGTTTTGACAGCTTGTAGAGCATAATCGGTTTGGGGCAGAGGCGCATTGAAAAAAGCCATAATCTCGTCCCCCATAAACTTATCTAAGGTGCCTTCCCCCTCTAAAATTACCTCGGTGGCGGCGGCGCTATGTTGGTTGAGTACCTGGATCAGGATTTCTGGCGGTGTTTGCGCGCTGAAGGTGGTGAAGCCACGCAGATCGGCAAAAAGCACCGAGATCTCTTGACGCTGCCCGCCCGGTCGCACCTCGTTAGGTTGCTGCAAAATCCGTTTAACTACCGGCGGTGAGACGTAATGCTCGAAGAGGTTGCGGATCTCGCGGTTTTCCCGCTGCCGGCGTTCTTCCACCTCGGCCAACAAGCGGCTGTTGGCGATAGCGATGGCCGCATAGTCGGCCAACATATCTAAGAGACGTTTGTGATGGGGGGTTAGCTCCTCGCGGTTGCGTTTGTTACTTATCGTTAGCGCGCCTAATACTTTGTCACCAATTTTTAGGGGCGTGGCCATCATTAGATTGGAGGCTTGGGTCATGATATTGGGGTGGGTTTCATCCTGGGCGTAAGTGGCTCCTGAACGCTGTTTATGGATGCGGACGGTGGATTTTCCGGTCTGGGGATCGCGTAGCACCAGTGCTCCATCCATGGCATCGGTTAGGTAGAGAGCCGCCGAGACGATGCGTTCCCAGAGCTCTTCTGGCTCACCGAGGAGGGCTACCGACTTACTGACGTGATAAAGCGTATCGAGCTCGCGTAACCGCTGATTCAAATCCTCATTACTGTTCTGCAGTTGGAGCATGAGGTTGTCACGCTCTCGTTCCAGGTGGACGCTCTGTAGTACCTGTTTTATGGAGGCTAAGAGCCTCTCCACGGTGAAGGGTTTAGGGATATAATCGCGTACTCCCAGACGGAAAACTTCCACTGCCACCGACTCTGAACCGTAGGAGGTAATGAGTATGGTGGGGATTGATATCTGCTGTTGCTTGAGCGCGCGCAGTACTTCAATTCCGTTAAGATAAGGGAGTTCATAATCTAAGAGGAGTAAATCTGGTTGTTCGGTAGTCGCTTTTTCCAGTCCTTCCCGGCCATCAATGGCTAGCAATACCTGATACCCTGCCGGTTCAAGGATAGAAGTTTTGACAAATTCCCGAATCTCTCGACTATCATCTATGATAAGGATACGAATTTCTTTTTTCATACCTACTCTTTCTTACCTGTTGAAATTTACTGGATTATAACCTTGTTATGCTAAAAGAGCAAAAGAGAGCGAGAGAGCGAGAGGGCGAGAGAGCGAGAAAGCGAGAAAACGAGAGAACGAGAAGGCGAGAGGGCGAGAAAGCGAGAGGGCGAGAAAGCGAGAGGGCGAGAAGGCGAAAAGGCTGCCCCCTGAAGGTTAAAATCTCTGTGCTCTCCGCGCCTCTGTGGTGAAGTTCTTGTTTATTTCCGCTCTATCCCTCGCAGGCGCTGATGAATCCTCCACCCAGTAGAACTGCTCCTTGATAGCAAACTACCGATTGGCCGGGAGCCGGGGCGCGCTGCGGCTCCGCAAAGGTGACGGTGGCTTGGTTGTCTGTTTGCAGCTCGATGGCGGCCGGAACCGGCGGTGACTGATACCGGATCTGTACCTCCGCTGTGAACCGTGGCGCTGGCGCCTTTCCTTGTGTGAAGGTGAGGCCGGTGAGCTGGCAGCTAGTCCGCAACAAGCGTTCCGCTGGCCCCACGATAAGCGCGTTCTCGGTTGGATGCAAGGCCAACACGTAGAGGCGTTGGTGGGCCGCGATTCCCAGGCCGCTCCGTTGCCCGATGGTGTAGCGAGGCAGACCGTAATGTTCTCCTAATACCTCGCCGGCCTCGTTGAGGATAGGGCCGGGCTGGAAGATCTCTGGGCGCAGGGTTTGGAGCAGCGGGCGGTAATCCGCTCCGCCCAAGAAGCAGAGATCCTGGCTATCGCGTTGTTCCGCGCGGGGCAGCTCTAGACGCCGGGCAATCTCCCGTACCTGGGATTTGTCCTCCAGTTCGCCTAGCGGGCAGCGTAGCCGCGTGAGGTGCCGTTGCGTGAGGCGATAGAGCATGTAGCTCTGGTCACGTTGGCGGCTGCGAGCGCGTAGTAAGCGCGCTGTGCCGGTAGCTGTCTGTTCCACGCGCGCGTAGTGCCCGGTGGCGATCCACGCAGCTTCTGCTTCCGTGGCCGCCGCCAACAGCGCGTCGAATTTGAGCGTGGGATTGCAAGTCACACAGGGATTCGGCGTGAGTCCGTGGGCATAATCGGCCGCGAAGCGTTCCACCACC
>JAIOSN010000311.1 GCA_021107605.1 Anaerolineae bacterium
GAATGAAGAAGAGAATAGAAGGGATTTCCTAAGCATCATTGGAGATTACAGTAGATCTATGAAAAAAACCCCGCGTCCGGTACTGCGAAGGAGCTCCTGGCACATCTGTGGACGTGCAGTTGATATCGATCTTGGCTTCTTGCGCAATGGGAACATAGAGCAAGTACGCGAGGTTATCAGCGGCGTCACCAATTGGCGTGTATTCATCAGAGCACAGCAGCAGGATAGCGGTCAAGGAGAACCACTGCGCGACCTCCCCTGGGACTTGAGCGCACGCTCTGAAGGAGGTTCAGTGACGGCGCAAGGGGGAAAACTGAAGGTGCAACCGCCCGCTGGCTATTACGTGGATTTCACCACGCTGGCTGCCGACTACGGTTGGGAACGCCGCAACGCTCTCTCTAACTGGCGCAACTCTTGGTTCGATATTGAGTGGTGGCATTTCCAGAAAACTGAGGGAATGAGCTGGTATGAGTGTATGCTAGAGAGGTATACCCCCGACGAGATCAAAGCGTCCTACGGGGATTTGCCCTGGTGGACTAAACTCCCGGAGAACGAGGTGCAAGCCCTCCCCTGGTAGCCCACCAGTTAGCATCTCAGCGGCGTAGCGTCCGCTCGATCACTGCCCCCATTTCCTGCTGAAAGCGCGCTGCCGAGAAACGTTCAGCGTTCCCCCGACAAGCCAACGGATCAACCGCACTGGCGTCAAAAGTACGCACCGCAGCAGCCAGGGACTCCGACGTCGGCTCGTGGAAAAACGCTCCTGTCTCACCTGCGACCACCGTATCCAACGCCCCCCCTACCCCATAAGCGATCACCGGACGTCCGGCAGCCTGCGCTTCCACCGGTGCGATACCAAAATCCTCCCGCCCAGGGAAGACAAATGCCTTGCAGCGCGCCAATAATCCCCGCACATCTTCGTCAGGGAGGTGTCCTAAAAATTGGATATTAGACTTAGCTAACGCCTCTAGCGTTTCGCGATCCCGCCCACTGCCGACAATTAAGAGCGGCAAACCCAATTCATTGAACGCGCGCACCGCCAAATCGATCCGTTTGTAAGGCACCAACCGCGAGACAATAAGATAATAATCAGCATGTTGGGCTGCCGGATGATAGCGTTCAATCGCCACGGGCGGATAAATCACCTCTGATTCCCGGCCATAGTAACGGCGAATGCGCTCCTGGATCGCAGTGGAGATAGCGATAAAGTGCGTGGTGGGCCGTTGCGCTACCGCATAATCCCAACGCCGGAGCAATTTCACTACCGGGTTAAGTGCTCCTTTGAGCAATGGCGAGAGCGACTCGCGCGCGGCATAGGCTTCATATTCCCACACATACCGCGTGGGAGCTAAACAATAAGAGAGATGTGGAATATCTCCCGTCTGCACCCCGTGACAGAATCCACTCTTGTTACTGATGATCAAATCATAGCCCCGGCGCTGGAGGTTAAGCCGCGCAAAGGTCAGAGCATAGAGCGGAAAATAGAGTTGATGGTGCCGGTAGATGCCCGGCAGATGATCCATCCAACTAGTTCTGATATCCCAGGCGCGATAAGCGGCCGGCATCCCGGCCTGCCAGTAGATACTGGTATGAATCGGGGCCAACGGGAGGAGAGCGTGAAGCTCTTCCAGTACCCGTTCCGCCCCGCCCTGCTGATTGAGCCAATCGTGAACCAAGGCAATTTTAGTCATAGTTAGCATCCTTTTGGTATCCGCTCAATATTCCGGGGGATTTTTTACCACGGAGACACGGAGGGCACCGAGTTCTCTTATTTTTCTCTCTTTTTCGCGTTAATTCGCGCCATTCGCGGTTAATTTTGGTGACGCCTCCGGAGCTACCCCCACTCTTTGAGAAGATACTCCTGTATCATCTCAATATTTCGGGGCAGTTTTCACCACAGAGCCACGGGGGAGGCCGAGTTTTTTATCTTTTCTCAGTGTTCTCGGTGTCTCCGTGGTGAGCATCACAGAAACGCCATGTTTCCCCCTACTTATTGAGAAGATACATACTCCTTTTGTGCTGTGGGCAACGTAGCCAACACCTCCCCACGTAAAGCCAGACGGAGAGCCTCGCGGTCATCCCACGGGTACTCTCTAGAACCAAAACACATGCTCTGCTCATGCCCCTTGCCACAAGCCAAAACCACGTCACCGGGTTGCGCCAGCGCCACCGCTTTGAGCAACGCCGCGCCGCGATCCTGGACCTGCCAGAAATCAACGC
Organism: Anaerolineae bacterium; assembly: GCA_021107605.1. GTDB lineage: Bacteria > Chloroflexota > Anaerolineae > B4-G1 > SLSP01 > G713. Next base: position 2,218 of record JAIOSN010000311.1, read on the forward strand.
CCTCGCGCCGGCCCCCGGCCTCCAAGGCCCGCGCCGTCTCCGCCATGATCGCGGAGAGCGACTCGGTACGGGGATCCTCCGCTGTCACGACCGTGAAATCAGCGTGCTCGGCGGCCACCTCACCCATCAAGCGACGTTTATCCCGATCCCGCAACCCGGCGCAACCGAAAACTACTATCACCCGGCCGCCTGGGGCGGCGATCTGCTGAGCCGCCTCCAGCGTCCGCCAGAGAGCATTGGGCGTATGCGCGAAATCCACCACGGCAGTGAACGCTTGGCCCGCATCAATCCGCTCCATCCGCCCCGGCACACCCGCGAAGTCCGCCAGAGCGAGAGCCACGGTCGCTGGAGAAACTCCCAACGCCAACGCGGCCGCCGAGGCGGCCAAGATATTGCTCACATTGTAGACCCCCACCAAGGTGCTGCGCAGAGCCACAAAGCCCCACTCCCCGGACAACGTAAAACTCAAGCCCTCCGGGGTGAAGTGCAAATCCCGCGCCGCCAAATCAGTGTCTGGATTCTCCACGCCGTAAGTCAGCTGCCGCTCCACCGGGAGCGGCAGCAAGTAAGCATAAGTATTCTCGTCATCGGCATTGAGCACCGCGATCTTAGGTTGCCCCGGCTTATGCTGAGCCGCAAGCAAGCCCCGGAAAAGCCGCGACTTGGCCTCGCGATACGCTTCCATAGAACCATGATAATCCAGATGCTCATGGGTGAGATTGGTGATCACGGCCAGATCAAAATCACAACCGGCCAACCGCTCTTGCACCAACCCATGCGAGGTAACTTCCACGACCGCGTGCGTGACGCCGGCGGCGACCATCTCAGCCAGATAATGCTGCACCTTGCCCGCCGGCGGCGTCGTCGTGTGCAACCCGGTGGTGGAAATCCGCGCGCCAATCTGTGCATTCACGGTACTCAGCATCCCCACCTCATGCCCGGCGGCACGGAGAAAAGCATATAGGAGATTGGTGGTGGTAGTCTTCCCATCCGTCCCCGTGATGCCCACCAGCGTAAGTTGACGCGCCGGAAATCCATACCAGGCCGCATGTACCCACCCTAACGCCTCGCGGGCGTTGGCCACGCGGATGTAGGGCACGGCTGGCGGCAGCTCCAACTCTTCTAGCGCACGCTCTCCCAGCACCGCCGTGGCCCCGGAAGCAACCGCCTGTGGAATGAATCTGTGACCGTCCACGTCAACGCCCGGCACGGCGACAAAGAGCATCCCCGGCTCCACTTGCCGCGAATCGGAGGTGATGCCCGCCACCGGAGAATCAATGCCCGGCGCGGAGATGACGTTGGGTACGGCCGCTAACAATTCATGCAACCGCATTAACGCCTCCCCTCGGAGTGCTTGACTATCAACACCGGACAAGACGCATATTCGATCACGCGACCGGCCACCTCGCCAATGCGGCCCGGACGAGTGATCCCCGGCGCGCTGGTCTGCCCGATCACGATCAGATCGACTGCATCCTCGCGCGCGAGCTCGGCAATCTCGCGATGCGGATCCCCCACTCGAATTACTTGGCGACATTCCACCTTAGCACGTTTAGCCAGACGAGAAAGGTAATCGAGGTAATTGCTGGCTTTGCTTCTCAGCTCATCACAAACCAATTCCACATCCTTACGGGGGGAAGCACTGGCAATTTCCTCGGCCGTTGACCGGTTAACAACATAGAGAAATGTTACAGGAATATCATGGGTGGCCGCAATACTGATCGCCAAACGTCCCGCATCGACAGACGCTGCCGAGCCATCAGTCGGCGCCAGGATATTGTGAAATGGGGCGGTCTCTCTCTCATACATTTTCTGAGTACCACTGATCCAAAACGTCATGGAGACCTCGCTTTGTAGCTGTTAGCTTGCCAGAACACTAAAACTCGTATGACACTGACCGGCCAGCACGTACATCGCGGTAGGGCTGACCATACTCGTGTTCTGGAGGACCTGCGCGCCCCTCTTTCTTCTCCGCCTGCGATTTGAGCCGTTTTAGGCGGAAAATCTCCTCTCGCTCGCGTTCCTCCAGCGCACCCTCAATCCTCTCAATGTCACCCTCATAGCGGGGGATAAAGATGTATTCCAGAGCATTGACGCGCCGCTGCGTTTTCTGTAACTCCTTCGCCAAGCGCCAAACAGCAGTTGTCAATTCAGCAAGTTGCGGAATCTCCAACAACACCTGGCGGAATTTAGCCACCGCCTCATCCAACGCCACGGTCGTATCTCCCAAACCATAGGAGATTTCCGGCAGCGCACCATCTGACTCCACCCTGGGGATGACCACCCCCATGATACTATGCGGGATAATTTCCACCTCCACAGTGGCATTGACCGCGAGGGCCATCCACTCCAGCCGTTCCCGCCCCATCGAAAGACGCGCCCGTTCCAGCGCCCGATAGGCCTCGTCCAGCAGCTGCCAGACATACTCTTGCTTCTCCGCCGCCCGATGCGCTATGTGCATCAGATGAGTGGTCAACACTTCACGCTTTTTGTCTAAGATATCGTGTCCCTCTTGAGCCAACGTACACGTCTCACGAAGGCGCAATAAATTGCTGCGGGTTGGCGCTACACGCTCTCTAGGCATGGTTACTTCCCATAATGCTCACGAATCTCGGCATCACTGACGCGCGTCAGTTCCTCACGCGGCAGCTTGGACAAAATACGCCAGCCAATATCCAGGGTCTCCTCTATCGTCCGATTCTCCGCTTCCCCTTGCCCAATAAACTGCTCCTCGAAAGCCCGGCCATACTCCATGTACGCTCGATCTACCGGGGTCAATTCCTCCTCTCCGATCACCGAGGCCAGAGAGCGTATATCCTGCACATGGGCGTAAGCCGCGTAAAGTTGATCAGAGAGGTGTGCATGGTCTGCGCGTGTAAATTCAGCCCCAATCCCATCTTTCATCAGGCGGGAGAGGGAGGGCAAGACAGAGATGGGCGGATAAATGCCCTGTTGGAATAACTCCCGGCTGAGGGTGATCTGCCCCTCGGTGATATAACCAGTCAAGTCGGGGACGGGATGGGTAATATCATCATTGGGCATCGTCAGGATGGGCAATTGGGTGATCGAACCGGTGCTGGTGTTAATGCGCCCCGTGCGTTCATAGAGCGCGGCCAGATCGCTGTAAAGATAGCCGGGATAACCTTTGCGGCTGGGCACCTCGCCCCGGATGTTAGATATCTGCCGTAAAGCTTCTCAGTAATTGGAGATACTCGTCATCACGACCAATGCGTGCAGAGTCGGTTGGAGGGCCAAGAACTCGGCTAAAGTTAGCGCCGCACGGGGTGTGGTCAAGCGGGCAGTGGGCGGATCATCCGCCAGATTGAGGAACATCGCTACCCGCTCCAACGCGCCACTAGCGGCAAAGGAA
>JAIOSN010000104.1 GCA_021107605.1 Anaerolineae bacterium
CCAGCTTCCCGCGCGGCACAATGAGCTTGACGATCTCTTTCCCCTCGGTGTAACGCTGGATATTCGGCTCTGCCAGCGCAGCAGCCTTGATGGCTTCTTCGCCGGCGTCGGCGGCGATGGTGATGCGACCCCGCACTTTGCCATTGATCTGCACCGGGATTTCGCGGGTCTTCCGCACCAGCATGGCCGGGTCCCAGGTGGGCCAGGACTGCTCATGGACGCTGTAAGCGTTGCCGCGCTCCGCCCAAAGCTCTTCCGCCAGATGCGGCGTGATGGGAGCCAGCAGCAGCAAGAGATTGTCAAGAGCCTCACTCCAGAGGTCGCTGCCCCAGTAGGCAGATTGGGCCTCAGTTAAAGCGTTGACGTACTCCATCAGACGCGCGATGGTGGTGTTGAAAGAGAAATTCTCCAAGTCTTCACCCACAGACTTGATGGCCTGGTGCATCTCGCGCAGCAACGTCCGTTCGGCTTTGGGCGTCGGGGCAACCGAGTCACGCGGTTCTACCAACACGACCTTCCAGATCCGGTTGATCCAGCGTACAACGCCCCCAATCCCTTGACTATCCCACGGGCCGCCGCGCTCCCAGCGCCAACCGAACATCAGGTAAGCGCGTACCGCATCCGCACCATATTCGTCTATCAACTCATCGGGAGCCACCACGTTCTTCTTGCTCTTAGACATCTTCTCTACATCCAGATGATAGAGAATGTCTCCCAGCGCGCCGGTCTCTTTGCCCGGCACATGCACCGGCGTCCCCTCGGCCACCTGCACGACCACCAGATTCTCGCCCTCAACTGCGGTGCGCACTTTGAGGCTCACCTCGTCACGATCTAGCACCTCGCCAGCCACACAGATATCGCTGCGCTCCGGTTTAAGCCAGGAATCTTCTTCCTCAAAAGAAGTGACGAAGATCTCATCGGCCTGGAAAGCGGCTCCCTCCCAAGTCCCGTTAATCTCCACAAAATCGCCAGAGCGCGGCTCTCCCAGAATAATGCCCTGGCTCCGATACTGAACCATCGGCTCTCCAAAGTCCACGATCCCCGCGTCGCGCAACGCCTTGGTGAAAAAGCGCGTGTACATCAGGTGTAAGACCGCGTGCTCGGCGCCACCGGTGTAAGTGTCGACCGGGAGCCAGTAATTGGCCTCCTCCGCATCCCACGGCAGCTCATCTCCGCGCACCACTTCCCCCTCGCGGTAGTAAGGGCTAAGATAAGCGTATTGGTACCAGGAAGAACAGGCGAAGGTGTCCATCGTATCCGTCTCGCGAAGGGCCGGCCCGTCACAGCAGGGACAGGTAGTATGCAGGAATTCCTCGCTGTACTTCAGGGGACTTTCCCCCGTGGGCATAAATTCCGCATTGTCGGGCAGCAGCACCGGCAAATCTTTGTAAGGAACGGGAACGATGCCACATTGATCACAATAAATTATGGGGATCGGCGCGCCCCAGTACCGTTGGCGACTGATGAGCCAATCGTGCAGCTTATAGTTGATGGCGGCCTTGCCGCGCCCCTGTGTGACCAACCAGGCCGTCACCTCCTCCACCGCCGGATGGGGAGCGAGAGTGCCATTAAAAGAACCTGAGTTGATCATCTGGCCGGTGCCGGGATAAGCGCGCGGCAGCGGCTCCGGGCGACCTGCTGCTACCCATTCCTCCGTCTCAATCACCGCCGGGATGGAGAGGTTGAACTTTTGCGCAAAGGCGAAGTCGCGCTCGTCGTGAGCCGGGACGGCCATGATCGCGCCGGTGCCGTAAGTCATCATCACATAATCGGCAACCCAGATGGGAATGTGCTCCTCGTTGACCGGATTGATGGCGTAAGCGCCGGTGAAGACACCGCTCTTCTCCTTCTCCGTGCTCAAGCGCTCGATCTCTGATTGCCGCTCGGCCTCCAGCCGGTAGGCTTCTACCACTGCGCGTTGCTCCGGCTTGGTGATGCGCTTTACCAGTGGATGTTCCGGAGCCAACACCATGAACGTCGCTCCCCAGAGCGTATCCGGGCGCGTGGTGAAGACCAGGAGCTCGCCCTCGCCCTCCTCCGCATCGGCGGGCAGATCCTCCGGCGCGACCTTAAAGAGCACTTCCGCGCCCTCACTGCGCCCGATCCAATTAGTTTGCAGTGTTTTAATCTGCTTAGGCCAGTCAATCTCCGAGAAATCCAAGAGCTCATCGGCATAATCAGTAATTTTGAGGAACCACTGGGTCAAATCCTTTTTGATCACCTCGGCGCCACAGCGTTCACAGACACGGTCCTCACCGATCACCTGCTCGCGGGCCAACGTCGTCTTGCATTGCGGGCAGTAATCTACCGGGGATTTTTTGCGATAGGCCAGCCCCATCTCGTAGAGCTTGAGGAAGAACCATTCCGTCCAGCGATAGTAACCGGGGAGACAAGAGGCCGCCTCGCGCTTCCAATCGAACATCGCCCCCATGGTGCGCATCTGGCGCTTCATGGACGCGATATTCCCCAGCGTCCACTTCTGCGGCTGGACACCACGTTGAATGGCCGCGTTCTCGGCGGGCAGCCCGAAAGCATCAAAACCCATGGGGAACAGCACATTATAGCCCTGCATCCGCTTGAAACGCGCGCGCACATCACTGGGCGTCATAGCGTACCAGTGTCCAATATGCAAATTGCCGCTGGGGTAGGGAAGCATAGTCAAGGCATAGAATTTGGGTTTACTCTGATCCACAACGGCTCTATAGAGTCCGGCCTCTTCCCATTTCTGCTGCCACTTAGGTTCAATCTCCTGCGGATGATACTCTTTCATGCTCTTCCTCCCCATAAGTATATTTCAAACTAACCTCCATTCTACCTGAAAAGGTTGGAAGCTAAAAGCCACAAAAGACCTCCAGGTTAAACACCTGGAGGTCTTTTATAGTAAACTAACAAACTCTACTCTTAAACGCGTCCTCTATCTCCTCCTTCCGGTGGGATAATACGTCATCTCATCTTCCAGGAGCAGATTCATGGTGCTGCTGGTCAAGCGCCACCCCTCGGCGGTGCGGACGACATCCCAGAGCACCTCCCAGGTGCGCGCTATGACGCGGCCAGCCTCGTTATCCCAGGCGAGCACTTGCGTGGCGACGCGCGCGTGGTTTTCGTCACCCACGCCGGGGAGTTGATGCACGGCACCCGTGTCCACGCGCAGGGTGGACGCAAAACCGTTCGCCCACGCGGCGTAGGGGCGCGCTGCCTGCGTCTCGGCGGCCAGCAACGCGTAAGCGCCGGGCAGATCGCGGTCATCCACCGCC
>JAIOSN010000089.1 GCA_021107605.1 Anaerolineae bacterium
AACGCGCTTTGCCTCCCCTCTCACTCTTACAGACCAGTCAAGGGATGAGGGTCAATGACGCCGAGACCCGCCGCAAAAGCCGCATTATCGAGGAGACCCTGGAACAGTTCGGTATTCCGGCCGCGGTGACGGAGGTACGAATAGGGCCGACCGTCACTCAATTTGGACTCACGCCGGGGTATCTCCATGACGGCTCGGATGGCGCACAGGAACGCAAAGTGCGCATCAACCAAATTACCGCGCTCTCGGACGATCTGGCATTGGCGCTCGCGGCACGCACGCTCCGCATAGAGGCCCCGGTACCCGGCCATGCCATCGTCGGCATTGAGGTACCCAACGACGCGACTGAGCGCGTCACCTTGCGCCATGTGCTGGCTAGCCCAGAGTTCAAAAAATGTGCTGCGCCCCTCTGTTTCGCCGTCGGGCTGGACGTGGCCGGCAGTGCGGTGGTGGCCGATCTCGCGGAGATGCCACACCTTTTGATTGCCGGCACCACCGGCAGCGGGAAATCAGTCTTCGTCAAATCGCTGGCCGCCAGCCTGGTAATGCGCAATACTCCTCAGGCACTGCGGATCATCGCGCTTGACCCCAAAATCGTGGAGCTAAACCGGCTCAACGGCTTACCGCATCTACTCGGTTCAACCGAAACAGAGACCAAGCGCATGTTGCGCGTGTTACGCTGGACGGCGGTGGAAATGGATAATCGCTACAAAGAGTTTGAGAAGATCGGGGCGCGGAACCTGGATCAATACAATCGCAAAGCTAGCCAGCAAGGGGAAGAGACTAAACCGCGCATCGTCGTCTTGATCGATGAGCTGGCGGATCTGATGATGGCCGCGCCAGATGAGACAGAACGTACCTTGACGCGCATCGCTCAGATGGCCCGCGCTACCGGCATCCATCTGGTGGTAGCCACCCAACGCCCCAGCACTGACGTGGTGACAGGGTTGATCAAGGCTAACTTCCCGGCCCGCGTCAGCTTTGCGACCGCCAGCAACGTCGATTCACGGGTTATCTTGGATACCCCCGGCGCGGATTCCCTCCTGGGCCAGGGCGACATGCTCTTCCTGCCGCCGGACGCTTCCGCGCCGCGCCGCATCCAGGGTTGCTTCATCTCCGAAGAGGAGCTCACAGCTATCATCGAATTCTGGCAGATTAAAGAGGGTCCCGCCCCCCACAAGGCTCCCTGGGACGTGGCCGCTGATAGACAAGGCCCCCAGAAACTACGTCTGGCCGGGGCGTCAGAGGACGCCAACTACCTCGAAAAGGCTCTGCAGATGGCCCGCACGCAGAAGAAAATTACCACCTCCGGCATCCAGCGGCAGTTACACATCAGCTACCCGCGTGCCGCGCGTCTTATGGAAGAGCTGGAAGCGATGGGCGCGGTTGGGCCGAAGCGCGTGGCCGGTCGTAAACGCCGCGTGCTGCTGGGAGACGAGAACGAGTGAGTGGGAAGATAGATTCCACCGTTCCAATCCCTAATCCCTGATCCCTATCTTTTCAACTAACCCATGAAGCTCTTTTGCGAATGGTGCGAATTAACGCGAAAAAAAAATCAAAAATCAGTGCAATCTGTGTAATCTGTGGTGAAAAATTTACGTCGCGGTACACCAACCATGCAAAGTTCCAAAGACCCAACATGAATTCTTCCCCCGAACAACCCCAATCAGCAGCAGAAATCCGCACGGAGATGCGTGTGGAGGTACGCGGCTATCTGGTGCTGGTCACCCTGGTGAGCTTGGTCATAGGCGGACTGATCGGCTACTTCACGCCACGGAGCAGTGAGCAACCAGCCAGCACCCAACTCGAACCGCCGCCGGGTTGGGGCGCAGCCTGCGTGGAGGTCGCCGTGGCGGGGACGCCCGCGCCCACAGCAACCCCCAAACCCCTGCGAGTTTACCTCAGCGGCGCAGTGCGAGAGCCGCAGGTAGTGGTTCTCCCGGCGGATAGTTTACTGGCCGACGCTCTGGCGGCGGCTGGCGGCCCACTTCCCACCGCCAACATGGAAACTCTCAATTTAGCCGCCCCACTGGTTGACCATCAGCACATCGTCATACCCACCGCCGCTGCCCCGCCGCTCGCCACTCCGCGAGAGGGGACTGCCGCTAAGACGCCCACCACATCCACCCGGCTAAACATCAATACCGCCACAGCCGCAGAACTGGAAACACTTCCCGGTATCGGGCAGAGCAGAGCCATGGATATTATCGCTTACCGAGAAGCAGAAGGTGATTTCCAGCAGATCGAAGATATCCAATACGTCAACGGAATTGGGGAAAGTATCTTCGCCAAGCTCGCCTCGCTGATTACAGTTAGCGAGTGAGCGAGAAAGCGAGGCAGCGAGAAAGCGAAAAACAGATGGTGAAATAAAAATAGCAAATGTGCAAATCTTGGCGCCTATGGTTCCGCACGAACCTTCAACTTTCAACTTTCAACTTTCAACTTTTAACGCCCTTTGTCTCTGCGCTGCTTTATGATAACCTAGAGAACTATGAAACCATTAACTAACATAAAAGCTAAACTTACCGAATTAACTGACCATATCCGCGCCCTCTCTCCGGGACGCAAAGCCCTCTTACTCTTGCTGCTGACCAGCTGGGCCTTGATGCTAATGCTCCACGTGGTAGCCTGGCAAGAGTACCACACACCCTTCCCGGGCTTCACCGTGGAACCTAACGGCCTCCTCACCCCCTTCGGACGTCCCAGTTGGGCGCGTTATCAGCTCGACGAACCGCTCCAGATACTACATCGCCTGGTCAGCGTAGACGGGACTCCCATTCCCAATAACCGCGCTCTCTTCCACCTGCTCCGTGATGAATACGCGGTAGGTGAAGAGGCTTTCTTCACCTTTGAGCTCCCCGACGGTACTGAGCGCACGGTACTTTTCCCGTTGGTTCCCTGGCCGCACCTGGATTTCATAGAGATCTTCCTGGTCCCGTACCTGGTCGGCCTGATCCTCCTGGGACTGGGGACTTGGGTCTTCTGGTCGCGTGACGACACCGCCAGCGCCATTTTCACCGTCTTCTCCTGCACGTTAACTTTGAGCTTGAGCACCATCTACGACCTGACCGGTTCCGGCCTACTGCCCCACATCTGGATAGCAGCGATCTCCTTGAACGGAGCCATTATCATCCAGCTGGGATTGCTCTTTCCTCTGCCCCTCCGCTGGCTCCACGAACACCCCAAAAGCCAATACCTACCCTACATACCCGCCCTCCTGCTATTGATTGCTGGGGAACTCACCCTCTACACCTGGCCCACCCCGTGGGCCATGGTTACTATCTGGCGACTCATCTATGTCCTGAACATCATCGGGGTCCTCTTTTTCCTGGCCCTCCAATGGCGCCGCATGCGCCACCCCCCCTCCGTCACCGTCCGCCGCCAGAGCCGTATCATACTGATGGGAGCCACCATAGCCTTCGGGCCAAGCGCATTCTGGTTCCTAACAAACTTAGTAGGTTCTCCCGCCGCGTTCAGTGGTATCTTCTCCGCTCCCGTCCTCTTCTTCCCCCTCGCCACCGCCTACGCCATCCTCCGCCACCGGCTGACAGCTGTGGATCGCCTGTTGTCTAGAGGTGTTACCTACGGTATCCTCTCCCTCGTAGTGGTCGCCGCCTTCTTTGAGCTGACCCACATCCTAGCCAACGCGCTAGGAGAGTTCCTGGCCGATCCTTTCTTCCTCAGCGTCTTTGTCATGTTGCTGGTAATAATTTTTAACCCGCTCCGTGTTCTGGTACAACGTTTCATCGACTCCCTCTTCCTCCGCACCAAACCGGAAGAGGAGCACTCCATCCGCACACTGAATCGGAAAATTGCCCCGTTGCTGGAGCTGGCCCCCATCTTGACCACGATAGGCCAACAGCTGGCCGAACATCAAATCACCCACGCCACGCTCTGGCTCTACAACGAAGTAGAGAGAGGCTACATGCCCTATGTGCTGGCCGAAGAGCAGCCAGCCACCGCCGGCCTCTGGCGCAAAGATCACGGATTGGTACGCACAATTGAGAGCTACCAAACTGCCTTTTTCATCCAACAAGCCCCCTACAAAGGCAGTGTCTGTATTCCTCTGCACTATTGCCAGGGACTGATCGGCTGGTTCCTCCTACTGGAACGACAAATACCCTACTCCGCCGACGAGATGGAATACCTGACGGCCCTGGCTGAGAGCTGCGCCCCCACTTTGGACCGGGCCAGATGCTACACGTATCAACGAGAGCGCACCATGTTGCTAACAGCTGCGCTCTCCAACATACCCTGTGGCGTGATCACCCTGGATCAACAGGGCAAAATCATCATCGTCAACGCCACGGCAGAGAGACTGTTGAATATCACCGCGTCCGAAGTATTGGGCGAGTATTATTTACCCGCTCTTACCCCCCTGCACAGCTCGTTGAACCAGCAGCTCAAAATAGCGCAAGCAGAAAATCGCCCTGTGCAACTGGAAATTCGCCTGACGCTGGCCGACCAGGAGACCTTGCCGCTGCGCCTGCATATTAGACCATTGCACGATAATGACGGGGAAATAAGAGGGAACACCATCACCTTAGAACTTATTTAGCCTGTTAGGCGTTAGTCTGTTAGCCTGTTAGGCGTTAGTCTGTTAGCCTGTTAGCCGTTAGCCTGTTAGCCGTTTAACTTTCAACCTGCAACTTTCAACTTTAAACTTTCGACCTTAGACTTTGGATTTCCATGATAATCTGGTACCTAACCTTACAGCTCTTCGCCCTGGCCGGCTTGCCGCTGGCCTTCGCCTGGCTGCGGAACCTCCCCTCGCGGGGCTACGCCGTCGCCAAGTCGTTGGGACTGCTCCTCAGCGGTCTCCTCTTCTGGTGGGGCAACATCCTCCACCTCTGGCCCAACCGCCCCGCCGCCATTCTCACCTCCGTTGGCCTCATCTTCGCGCTGGGAATCTGGCAAATGCGCGGACACTGGCCCGCACTCCGCGCCTGGTGGCAGACCCACCGCACCTTTATCTTACTCACCGAAGTCCTCTTCGCCCTCGCCTACTTGGGTTGGGCCGCCGTCCGCGCCACCCAACCGCAGATCGCCACGGCTGGCGGCGAGAAATGGATGGAGATCGCCTTCCTCAACGCCCTCCTCCGCTCACCCGCCATGCCGCCCCACGACCCCTGGCTCTCCGGCTACGCCATCTCCTACTACTACCTGGGCTACCTCCTCCTGGCCCTGCCCACCCAACTCTCCGGCCTCCCCAGTGCCATCGCCTTCAACCTGGGTAACGCCGCCTGGTTCGCCCTCGCTGCCGTCGCCGCCTACGGCGTGCTCTACGACCTGCGAAAAACTCCCCGTCCCGGCGCGGCCCTCCTCGCTCCGCTCCTCCTCCTGCTACCGGGCAACGGTACCGCCCTCGCGCAACTACTGCACGCTCGCGGCCTCCTGCCGGCCGCCTTCTGGCGCTGGTTGGATATTCGCGGCCTCGCCGCCCCGCCCACTACCGCCGCCTGGCTCGCCCCCCCCCAATTCGATTGGTGGCGCGCCTCCCGCACCCTCCACGATTACGCCCCCATCAGCACCGCCGCCCACCCCCTCCACCAAGAAGTCATTGACGAGTTCCCCGCCTTCAGTTTCATCTTAGGCGACATGCACCCGCACCTGCTCGCCCTCCCCTTCGTCCTCCTCGCCATCGCGCTCGCGCTAAACCTCTGGCGTCGTCCAGCCACGTTTAATTTTTGGGGGAATGATGAAAGCGGTCCCCGTCCCTGGAGCGCACGCTTCCGTTTCTGGTCAGGATACGGCTTGGTGATCGGAGCGCTTGGCTTCCTCAATACTTGGGACCTGCCAATCTATCTAGGGCTAACGGTTGCCGTGCTACTGCTGCGTGCCCGGCGGCAACAACCTACCGCGCCGCTCCTCGATCTCGGCTGGCAACTGCTGCCGGACGTGCTCCTCTTAGGCGTATACAGTATCCTCCTCTACCTCCCCTTCTGGATTGGATTGCGCTCCCAAGCCGGGGGCATCCTCCCCAACCTCTTCAACGCCACTCACTGGCCCCAATTCGCCGTGATGTTCCTGCCCCTCCTCCTCCCGCTGCTGGGAGTACTCCACGCCGTCGGCCGTCGAGCCGAGCTTCGCTGGCTGCCAATCCTCGGCCAGAGCGTCCTGCTACTGGGCGGAATCCTCCTCGGCAGCCTTCTGCTCGGCGCGCTCGTCGGCACACCCTACCTCCAAGCCATCCTGCGCGGCGAGCCGCTCATGGGCCAAAACGTGGAACTGGACGTCGTCATCGCCGCGCTAACCCACCGCCTCCTCCATCCCTGGACAGCGTGGCTACTCCTCACCGGCGTCGTGGCCCTGCTGACCGCGTCCCTCCGCCCGCGAACGCCGCTCCTGGAGACCGATCTCGCCTTCCCCGCGCTCTTGGCGCTCCTCGGCTTGGGCCTGACGCTGGCCCCGGAGTTCATCTTCCTCAAGGATATCTTCAGCACCCGGATGAACACCATCTTCAAATTCTACTTCCAAGCGTGGGTCTGCTGGAGTCTGGCCGGCGCGTGGTGGCTAACCCGAAAACCCACCCACACAATGCACCGCATCGCCCTGACCGCGAGCACTCTGTTGATCATGACCGGGCTGCTCTACCCGCTCTACGCCATACCCGCGCGCGCCTCCCAAAACCGCAACTTCTATGGCGAAGCGGGCGCAGGGACGCTAGACGGCGCGGCCTGGCTGGCGGAGAAACATCACGACGGTTGGGCAGCCATCCACTGGCTCAACGCGCACATTGATGGGCGGCCGGTGATCTTGGAGACGCCCGGCGACCAGCATAAAGCCTATGTCTACGAAGGGCGCGTTGCCGCCTTCACCGGCCTACCGGCCGTGCTCGGCTGGGCCGGGCACGAATACCAGTGGCGCGGCAACTACGACGAGCAGGCCCGCCGCGAGCAAGACTTGGAGGTACTCTTCACCACCCTCGACCCGGCATTGACCAGAGAACTGCTAGCCCGCTACCACGTGACCTACATCTACCTCGGCCCCACGGAGCGCAACCGTTACCCCGCCCCCGCCCTGGCAAAATTCGCGGAACTCTTCCCCGTGGTCTACCAGAACGATGGCGTAACGATCTACCAAGCACCAAAATGGGACGCAGATTAACGCAGATGGACGCTGATAAAAAATACTTTCCCGGAAAAACCAAGAAATCGGCGTTTTTCTGCGCGAATCTGCATCCAAAATTAAAAGCGGGAGTCTACCAAAACGCCGACGTAATGTTCTCTACGCTAACTGCTAATCGCTAATCGCTAACAGGCTAACCCCATGAAAAAACAACTTAAAACCAAATACTGGATTGCATTTTTGATCTTCGCGGCCGTGCTCAGGCTACTAGCGTTAGCCCACACGCCACTCAGCCCCGACGAGGCGTTACTCGCGCTCCCTTCCTGGGACGTGAGCCGTGGGGCAGCGTGGCCACTCACCGCAGCCAGCCCGCTTCTTCTAACGGGCAACGCGCTCCTCTTTACGCTCTTTGGGCCGGGTGACGGTCTGGCGCGCCTGCTCCCCGCCCTGCTCGGCAGCGCGTTGGTGCTCCTGCCACTCCTCTGGCGCCGGCAGATAGGTGAAGGTGGCGCACTCGTCGCTGCCGGGCTACTCGCCCTCTCACCGCTGGCGCTCTTCGCCTCCCGGCACTTGACCGCCGCCGGCACCGGCGCGCTGGGCGGCGCGTTGGTGCTGACCGCGCTCTGGCAACCGGAGATGTCCCAAAAGCGACAACGCGCCGCCATCGCTGTCGGTCTAGCACTAGGCTTGACCGGCGGCCCAGTCTTCTACGACTTGCTGTTGCCCGGCCTGCTGGCGTGGGCCATCACGCGACTCCCCGCACCGGAGCGCGCGACTCTCAAAGCCGGGCTAGTAGCTGGCCTCGCGGGAGCCGTCCTCATCTCCATCGGGTTGGGTTGGCATTGGAACGGTTGGAGCGGGCCGGGTGCGGGTCTGGCCGCCTGGCTGACCGGCTGGCACGCCGCCGGAGCCGCGTCCGCTAACCCCGCGCTCCTGCTGCTCTACGAACCACTCACCTTGCTCTTAGCCGGCGGGGGCGCGCTTCTCCTCTTCGTCCAGAAAAAACGGCGGGCACTCGCCGGCTGGGGACTCTGGACGCTCTATGCCATCTTGCTCACCGCGCTCCGGTCAGGCGCGGAACCGCTCTCCCTGCTCGCTGTCCTCATCCCGCTGGCGTTGCTGGCAGGGAAGGCTGGCGGCTACCTATTGCACGAGATTCCCCGGTGGCGTTGGCGCGGCGCTAGAATCCACGCGCTACTGAGCCTGACCTTCTGGCTCTTTGCTGGGCTGGCCCTCACCCGCCAGACCTCCAATCTCAAGAACGGGCTGGAATTTCTACTTCTCTTCCTGATTATCATCGTCCAGGGATTGCTAGTGGCCGGATTCCGCACCCTGACCCGCCGCGCGGCAGCATGGCAAGGACTGCTGGTCGGGACGGCCGCCGCGCTCCTCCTTATCCAGCTGAGTTTTGGTTGGGGCGTGAACTTTGCGCGGTTTGCCAACGTCAACGAGCCGCTGGTCGCCTCCGCCGCTTCCTTCGACCTGCGCAATCTCCGCCGCACAGTGGAAGATCTGCGAATCGCTCACCACGAGAGCGAGGAGACCTTCACCGTCACCGTGCTGGCTGGCGCATCGGGAAGCACCGCCGCGCTCCGTTGGGCGCTCCGCGACCTTTCCACGCTGGAAGTCGCGGATAGTTGGCCCCTCGTCCTGCCCCACCTGCTCCTCACGCCAGCCGAGTACGTCCCGCCCGCTGGTGCAGAGATCGGCGCCCTGCGCGGAGCGCAATTCACCGTCAGCACACACCTCGGCGGCCCCATCCCCGGCTGCACCAACCTCTTCCCGCCGCTTTGCGAGGCGCCTCTCGATTGGTACTTCTACCGCCAGTCACCGCACCCGCTGCAACAGGAGCACTTCATCCTCTGGGAGACTAGGCAATTGCAAATGGCAAATTAGCTTCCCCCGTGGCTAAAGACCACGGGCTAAGTAGCCGCGGTTTCCATACCGCGCCTAGCTCCGCAGACTCATAACAGCAATCTCACAATCGCCCATACTCACAGGAGATTTGATGAATATACCGACTTTGTCACAAGCAGAAACTTATCTTTCCGAGGCCCAGGCGTTGAATCCCGGCCCGTGGGTGCAACATTCAATCTGGGCGGCGCGGGCAGCCCAGGCAATTGCTGCGCACCATCCCGACATTGATCCTGCCGCCGCCTACATCCTGGGTCTCCTGCACGATATTGGCCGGCGTGTAGGAGTCACCGGGATGCGGCACACCCTGGACGGGTATCGCTTCTTGCAATCCCAGGGGTTTGAGGACGCCGCCCGCAGCTGTTTGACCCATTCGTTCCCCATTAAAGATGTCGCCTTCATCACCGGGAAATGGGATGGTTCGGCTGCGGAACTGCGGTTTGTCGAGGATTACCTTACCCGGATCGAGTACACGGTATATGATAGGTTAATTCAGCTGGCCGACACCGTGGCCTTACCCTCAGGCTTTTGCCTGATCGAGCAGCGGTTCGTTGACGTGACGCTGCGCTATGGATTCAATGTCCACACACTGCAAAAATGGCGGGCCTTTCTCGATCTCCGGCAGGAATTTGAGGCGGCCATCCATTGCTCCATCTACGCTGTCCTGCCCGGCGTGGTGGAAAACACCTTCGGGGAGCTACGTGGAAACGTGGAGTAGGCTCGGCAACCGCAGACCGGAACGCCCCGGCATGAAGTGCCAGGGCTACGCAGCAACGCCCGCCAAAGCGGGCTACTCCAACCAGCGTCATTCCGAGCGGAACGTAGCGCCGCGGAGTGCAGTCGAGGAATCTCTATCTTTTGGCGAGGGTCTCCCCGCAGCCACGGGAGATTCCTCGCGGGCGTGGCGCTAATGAATGCTTTAGCGCCGCGATTGGGAAAGCGCGGCTACGCAGCGATGCCCGCTGCAGCGGGCTAGGATGTCTTTCCGAGATAGTGCTCCGTGTTCTGTGCGCAGCCCGTAGGCGAGGAATCTTCGCGTTCGGCATTTGGAGTAGCCGCGGTTTCCATACCGCGCCCAGCTACTTGTAACTTTCAACTATTTTCAGAGGAGAAAAGCATTATGAATCAGCCGGATGTAGCGGAAGTTGTCGCCGGTATGTTGGTCAAGCAGGAGTTAACGTTGGGTACGGTGGAGTGCGGCGTGGAAGGGGCGGTCAGTCGCCGGCTCTTCGCTACGGCTGAAGGGCCATTAGTGCTGGGTAATAGTCTGGTCGTAGAGGAGCCATCTGAAGCGATTACGATTATGGAGTTGCCGCGCCCGCAGTTCAAGAAGGCTGGAGAGTTCTCGGCGAAGGCGGCGCGCGCGGGAGCGCGGAAGGGTCGGGCTTTCTTGGGCGTGCAGCTCTCTCTGGTGGTTTGGGGACAGGGTCTCACGTTGGAGGAGAGCCTCTTGCAACCCATCTATCTGGCGGTGGATTTGGGGCGCCAGCGGGCGGAGCGCACGGTGCAGGTGGTGAGCAAGGAAGCGTTGGTGCAACACGCGCTTACCCTGGTGTGGGAAGTGGTCGGGCAGTCTGGTAGTCTTTAGTCGGGTAGTCGGGTAGTCGGGTAGTTGGGTAGTTGGGTAGTCGTTAGGCGCGTGGTCGCTCACTCGCTTGCCTTTTCGCCCTTTCGCTTTTTCGCTCACTCGCTTCCTCACTCGTCCGTCTGGGGATGCGTGGCACTTTTAAGGCTAAGGTGGGGCTGGAAATCACCGGCCCCTCTGAGACAAGTCAAAAGCCCCGTAAACGGGGCGCTGCTCCGTAGCCTGGTCGTTCACGGCCAGGCGCAGGTCGGCTAGCAGAGCTTGATCGGGATTCCGGCCCGAGCTGTTCTGATTTCCCCACTCACCATTGACCCAGTAGTAGATTCCTCGCGGGCGCGTCGCTAACGCTCCGCTGGCTCGGAATGACAAGGTGACGTATCATTCCCCATTCGCTCACTCGCCTTCTCGCTTTTTCGCTCTCCACTTCCCTATTCCCCAGCCAAAGTAGGCGATTAGCGCGCCCCCCCAGAAGAGCGTGGAACAGGCGCAGAGCAGGTAATCGCCCGGCCCCCACCGCGAGTCGTGCAGCTGCGTGCGCTCCGAGCTTCCGGAGAAGGCTCTGGCTTGCAGGGTTAGCTCCAACATTTGTGACTTCAGCAGCACGCCCAAGATCAGCGGCACCGCGATTTTGGCGTAGCTGTGGGTCTTTTGCACTACCCCCATTTTTTCCAGGGCCAGACCGCGCAGCCGTTGCGCCTCGGTGATGGTCTGGATGCGCGTTAAGAGCAACGGAAAGAAGCGTAGCGTCGAGGAGAAGATGAAGGCGATCTTGTAGGGCAGCCCGGCGCGTACCAGCCCGATGATCAGGTTGTCTAGCTCGGTGGTGAAGATGCCGACGGGGATTATCAAGACCACGGAGAGGGTTTTGGCGAGGACGCTTAGGCCGTAGAGCAAGCCCTCGCGGTAGAGAGATTGTCCACCCAACAGCCGCCAGTGGGCGGGAAAGGTGAAGAGCGGCGTCAAGGTGGTACGACCGGCCAGTTGGTGGATTCCCACATGCGGGAAGAAGCCGTGAAAGAAGAGCAACGTGACGCCAAAGATGGTGGAGAGGAGGAGCACGGAGCGGATGTAATGCCAGTCAATGCCGGCCCAGAGCGCGACGAGGATAATGCCTAGCGTCAGCGACCCGCTGGCCGCCAGGTTCTGCCAGAGGAGGGCGACGGCGGTGACGGCGCAAATCATAAAGAGCTTGGAGCGGATATCAAGCCGCGTGAAGCAGGAATCGCGGGCTACACGCTGGTAGCTACTCTGGAAGTGACTCACCGGCCGCCTCCGGGTAGGAAGCAAGCCGCGACTTCCTCCGGCGTCACGTGGAGTGGCGCGCTCCCGCCCGCTGGTGGGGCGAGTTCCTGCGCCAGCAAGACCGCTTGCGGCGGCGTCAAGTAGGTGCGGCGCAGGAGTTCCTTTGCATGGTATGCGCGGCGCAGCGGGGCGTCCAGCAAGATCGTCCCCTTGCCCAGCACAATGACGCGCTCCGCGTACTCCGGCATCAAGTAGAGGTGGTGGGTGATGACGATGATGGTTTTTCCGCGCTGGTGTAACTCCCGGCTCAGCTCCAGGATATATTTGGCCCCGCGATAATCCTGGCCGGTGGTCGGCTCGTCTAGGATGATGATCTCCGGCTCCATCGCCAACATTGCGGCGCTGACGAGCCGCGCGCGATCCCCTCTGGGCAGGGAGAGCGGATGGGCGGTGCGTTGGGCCACCAGTCCCAGCTGGCGCAAACTGACCGTGACCCGTCTCTCGATCTCCGCCTCCGCGTAGCCCAGATTTTGCAGCGCGAACGCTACCTCGTCCTCCACGCTGGCGGTGAAGAGCTGGTCATCCGGGTTCTGGCCCACGTAGCCGATGCGCTGCGCCAGCTCGCTGGTCTCTAACTGGCGCGTATCTAGGCCGTCCACGGTCACGGTTCCTGCCGTGGGTGTGAGCAAATTGAGGAAATGTTTCACCAGCGTCGATTTGCCGGCCCCATTTTGTCCCACCAGCAAGACGTACTCGCCCGCTCTGATCTCCAGGGAGATGTTGTGCAGCGCCGGGGTCCCGTTAGCGTAGCGCTGGGTTAGGTTTTTGATAGCTAGCAGCGCGGGGCCGAGGTGGTCGGGCGCGGCAACGTGCTCATTTTTGGCGGTGGGGCAACTAGTGGGTAGCGCGTGCAGTAGCCGTTTGCCCGCCGCCAGCCGGGTGGGCAGTTGCGGGATGACTACTCCCCGCTGGCGCACCAGTTGGAAGGTGCGGGTGACTTGCGGGGGACGTAGCTGCTGCGCGGCCAACAGTTCCACGCGACTGTAAATCTCCTGGGGCGTGCCCTGCGCCACCAACTCTCCGCCCGCCAGCAGCACGATGCGGTCGGCATGTGCAGCCAGCTCTTCGGCGTCGTGCCCGGTGAGCAGGATGGTGATGCCCAGCTCGCGGTTCAGCTGGCGCAGCGTGGCGAAGACCTCTGCCGCGCCCAGCGGGTCAAGTTGCGAGGTTGGCTCGTCCAAGACCAGGAGCGCGGGGCGCATGGCTAAGGCGGCGGCGATGGCCAGTCGCTGCTTCTGCCCGCCGGAGAGCTCTTGCGGATGCCGTTTTTCGGTGCCGGAGAGTCTTACGGCGGCGAGCACCTGCGGGATGCGCGCTCTGATCTCGGCGCGAGGCACGCGCAGATTTTCCAGCGCAAAGGCGATCTCGTTTTCCACCGAAGGAGCGACTAGTTGCATCTCCGGGTCCTCGAAGACCAAACCCACGTGGCGTGCCAGCTCACTGATAGGGTGCTCCACGGTATCCAAGCCGGCCATGATGACCTGACCGAAGAACCGTCCCCCGTAGAATTGCGGCACGCTCCCGTTGAGCGTCTGGCAGAGCGTGGATTTGCCCGCGCCGGTCGGCCCGATCAGGCCCAAGAATTCCCCCTGGTGAATTTCTAAGTTGATATTCTTGAGGGCCGGGACTTTAGCGCCGGGGTAGAGATAGGAGACGTTATCAAAATGGGCAATGGGTTTGGTCATATCGTCAGGGAGTCTGATAGTCGGGTAGTCTGATAGTCAGGTAGGCGGGTAGTCGATAGTCGGGTAGTCGGGTAATCTGATAGTCGCCAGGCTTAGTTTTTTCTCAGTGTCCTCCGTGCCTCCGTGGTGAAATTTTGGAGAAGCTTTACGTAACACGCCATACGCAACCCAAACAGAGCTCTCAACTTATTTGAAACATCTCGTATTATAACCCGTCAAACCAGGAGACCAAACTCGCCTGGGTGCGTTTCAGGATTAGTAAGATAAGACCTCCGAGGTCTCTGGTAGCGCTGCATAATTGCAAACCACGGCGTATTTGCGGTAAATTTCTTTCGGGAGAGGGTCGCATTAGACCTCTGAGGTCTGACCAGTTGCTTAACATAATGACATTGACTACTCAGCCACCCTGCAAAATTCAAGAGCGGACGCAGATTTTCGCAGATTTCCGCAGATAAAATAGAAAATCAGCGTTTATCAGCGTGCAGCTGCATCCTAAAGGAGCTATGCCCACCCGCTACCGGGGGATGGCTGAGTAGTAACCTTTTTTTTCTTAGCGTCCTTTGCATCTTTGCGGTGAAAATTCTTTTTTCGGTGGCGTAGCAGCTCTCTCCTGTCGCCCAACGTCTCACGAAGTTGGGCCGCCACATTCTCCGGTCGTTCCTGGCAGCTGAAGAGACCTAGATGTTCATAACCGCCGATCTCTTGGGTATAGGGGAGAAATTCAAAGTAGAGTCCAGCCCCCGGCCCATTGTGCGTCACCACGTTATAGGCTGTCTCCCGTCCCATCCGGGGCATGAGCTCCCGGATGGTGTGGATAGCATCCCGCCACCCAGTTGCTACCGCCTCCATTTCGACCGCGGAGAGTTCATGTAGGTAACGCCGCCCACTCTCTTTCAGGATGAGGAGCATATTGTACGGTCGCCGCATGAAATAGGAGACCAACAGCACCGCTGGGCCGTAATCGCGCACCAGCAGTTCAGGAGGATTCTCCCGCAACATATATGCCGCGAAAGTCTCACCTCGTTCCTGCTCAAAGCGCCAGTTATCTAAAAATCGCCGGGGGATGATGTTACTCAGAGCGATCTGTTGGTGCCCGTGGGCCAACGAACCGCCTACCAGGCGTCCATAATTTTTGATGATGGAGACGAAAGCGCGCTCCCCGGTCGGATTAGTGGCCTCTGGGAGAAAACCCTCCACATCCTGGGTGAGCAAGAGTTTCTCTAACGCCGCCAACCGCTCCATCACCACCACGCAATCGACGAGCGGCAGGTTGTGCCAATCGCGGTCATGCAGCGAGGAGGTCCATTGCAAAAGATGCAATCCTTGCACCCGCCCCGGCAGGGCCTCCTCCGCAGGGAAGAGAAGCGGGTAGAGGTTTTTGTTGATGAACGTCACGCCCTCGCTAAGCTCGGCCATGTCAATGATACCGGTAGTCTGACCCTGACAAACCACACACGGACGCTCCGGCAACCCTACGCGGCTCTCGGTGACCGGCCGGTTATCGTGGGGCCGGCGGGCGCGCGCCGCATTGAAGATGATCCGCTCGCCGTTACGCGGGTCGATTTGGTAGCCGCCGTCAGGCCGAAAACCGGCCAATCCCGGCTCCTCGCGGTAGAGCCGCACCAGTGCGGAGAAAGAGAGCTCGGCAACATCCTCGTTTTGCAGCAGTGCGGCCAACTTCTCGCGAGAAAGACGCTGGGAATGGTAATGAGTTTTGCTCATGGTTGAACCTCGGAATTAGTTAGGTAGTCAAGTCAGAAAGGCTATTAGCCATGCTGCCCCACGCCAGCAGCTAACGGCACCCAGAGGGTGAAGATGGTGCCCTTGTCCACCTCGCTGGTGACGGTGATCAAGCCTCCGTGCAAATCCATGATACCTCTGGCTATAGCCAACCCTAATCCCGTGCCGGAGAGCTGCTCTTGGCGCGGGGTCACGCCCCGGTAGAAATGCTCGAAGATATGCGGGAGCTCTTCTGGCGGAATGCCGATGCCGGTATCCTGCACGGAGACTATGGCCCACGGCCGTCCCTCGCGCTCTCCATATCCAGTCGTGATGGTAATTTGGCCTGCGGCAGGGGTGTAGTGGATGGCGTTGCGGAGCAGGTTGCTCACTACCGTTTTGAAGAGGAGTGGATCGACCAACACTTGTAGAGAATTCTCCGCCGGCCGGTAGGTTAATTCCAACTGTTTTTTAGCTGCCCCGCGGTGACATTTCTCAAGCACCTCCGCCACCAAGTTGTTGAGCGCGGCCAGCTCAGGCTCCACCGTCATACGCCCTCCCTCCAAGTCCCCAATTTGAAAAATGTCCTTGACCAGCTCCGCCTGATGGTCGGCTTCGTTGATCAGAATATCGAAGTATTCCGGGAGTTTCTCCGGGGGAGCAGAAGGCAGCATC
>JAIOSN010000075.1 GCA_021107605.1 Anaerolineae bacterium
CAATGGTAGCCGCGACTTCCCACGGCCCAGAGCCGTCTGGCAAGGGCAGTCGCCAGGCTTCCGTCGCCAGGCTCATTAAACTAATTTTTTTCTTAGCTTCCTTAGCGTCCTTTGCGGTAAGATATCTTTTTAGGGCTGCTCTACATCGGCCTCGATTACTGTTCCTAATACGTCTGAGAGCGCACTAGTCCACGTAGGTGGACTTTGCAATGGTAGCCGCGACTTCCCACGGCCCAGAGCCGTCTGGCAAGGGCAGTCGCCAGACTCATTAAACTAATTTTCTTCTTAGCGTCCTTTGCGTCTTTGCGGTAAGATATCTTTTTAGGACTGCTCTACATCGGCCTCGGTTACTGTTCCTAATACGTCTGAGAGCGCACTAGTCCACGCAGGTGGACTTTGCAATGGTAGCCGCGACTTTAGTCGCCAGGCTCTCAGTCGCCAAGCTTCAGTCGCTAGGCTTCCGTCGCCAGGCTCAGCTCAAGCGGCTGCCGGACATCATTAAGCCCAATGTCTCGATCTCAGCCTCTTCGGAGGGGAGCACCCCCATCACCTCGCCATCGAAGAGCACGGCGACCTTATCGGAGATGGTCAGCAGTTCCTCCAAATCCTCAGAGATAAGCAACACCGCGCTGCCTTGAGCACGTTGCTTGAGCAACCGTTTGCGGACCGCTTCCGTGGCGCCCACGTCCAAGCCGCGCGAGGGATAGACGGCTACCAACGCGCCCGCGCAAGCGTCGATCTCGCGGGCCAAAATGGCTTTCTGGATATTTCCGCCGGAGAGGAACTTGATATAGGTCATGGGCGTCGGCGTCGCGATCTGGAAGGACGTGATCATCTTTTTAGCGAACTCTAAAATTCGCTGCGGATAGAGGATCCCTCTCCTGGACATGGGCGCGTTGCGATAGCCCTTCATCGCCAGGTTATCGGAGACCGCCATGCCGCCCACAATTCCCATCCCTACCCGGTCAGCTGGAATATGGCTAACGCCAGCCTGGATTACTTCCAGCGGGGAGCAGTTAGTCATCAGTTTGCCACTGATTAGCACCTCACCTTGCGCTACCGTCCGCAGACCGGTGACGATTTCCGAAAGTTGGCGTTGCCCATTACCGGCCACGCCTGCAATCCCCAAAATCTCCCCGCCCCGAATCTGGAGTGAGATGCCACGCAACGCGGGCAATCCTTTATCATCCAGCGCATGGACATCACGCACCTCCAGCAGTACATCGCCGGGAGTGGACGGCTCCTTATCCAGCCGGAAGAGTACCTCGCGTCCCACCATCAACCGGGCCAATTCCTGCGCATTGGTCTCGGCGGTTCTTTTGACGGCGATGCTTTTGCCATGTTGCAACACCTGTACCCAATCGGAGAAAGAGAGCACCTCATCCATCTTATGGGTGATGAAGATGGCCGATTTACCTTCGGCCGTCATCACTTGGAGCACGTGTGCTAGCTCCTCAGCTTCCTGGGGGGTGAGCACGGCGGTCGGCTTGTCCAAAATCAGAATCTCAGCGCCGCGATAGATCAGCTTGAGAATCTCCACGCGCTGTTGTTCGCCCACGCTCAATTGCCAGATACTGGCGTGCGGATCGACTTGCAGATTATACCGCTCGGAAATCTCTTCAATGCGCGCGACCACCTTGTCCATCTGGGGGACAAAAGGTAAGTCTTGCAATCCTAAGATAATGTTTTCGGCCACGGTCATGGTGGACACCAACATGAAATTCTGATGTACCATGCCGATTCCTAGAGCGTCTGAGTCGCGCGGCGAGTGAATTTCCACCGGCTTCCCGCGCAGATAGACCTCCCCTTCATCTTGACGGTAGAGGCCAATCAAGACGTTCATCAACGTGCTCTTGCCGGCTCCGTTTTCACCCAATAAGGCTAAAACCTCTCCGGGATAGAGCGTCAAATCGACGCTATCGTTAGCCACTACGCCGGGAAAACGTTTAGTGATGCCGCGCAATTCTAAAATGGGTCTTTTCTCTTCGGGCATAAAAACTCCTCATCGTTACTACTCAACCATCCCCAGGTAGCGGGTGAGAATAGCTCCTTTAAGACGCAGCTGCACGCTGCTAACCGCCGATTTCTTGCTTTTATCTGCGAAAATCTGCGCGAATCTGCGTCCGCTCTTGAATTTTGCCGGGTGGCTGAATAGTAACGCCTCAACTTAAAAGCGTAGTCCCAGTTGGCAGTTGATAACCAGCCAGCTGGTTCCCTTAGCAAGAGGGAGTGAGGCTTATGGGCCTCACCCCCCGCTCCACAAATTAATCTTCAGAGATTGAACCTACTACCCCTTTGACGAAGAAACTCATACCCAACATATCACCATCCGTCATGCACTCACCCGCAGCGACGACAGTATTGCCGTCTTGATCGACTACCGGCCCACAGAAGACATCCCATTCGCCATCCATGATCTTCTGCTGCTCACTCTCCACCAGATCACGGACATCCTGCGGAACCTTGGGGCTAAAGTCAGCCAGCTGCACTACATTCTCTTGCAAGCCACCCCAGTATTGGTGAGTCTCCCAACTGCCATCCAACGCCGCTTTAACCGTATCGACGTAGTAAGCGCCCCAGTTCCAGACCGGAGCGGTCAGCACGGTATCGCCCACGAAGGAGCGCATATCAGAGTCATAGCCAACGCTCAGCGCACCGCGTTCTTGAGCCGCTTTCTGCGGCTCAGTGGTATCCTGGTGTTGCGTGATGATGTCGGCGCCTTCGTCCAACAACGCCACGGCTGCCTCGCGCTCAATGACCGGATCATACCAGGTGTTGGTCCAGACTACCCGCACTTCGGCATCCGGGTTGACGGAGAGCACACCCAGGGTGAAAGCGTTGATACCGCGCACTACCTCGGGGATGGGGAAGGCGGCCACGTAACCGATGGTGTTACTCTCGGTCATCTCACCGGCCACGATCCCGGAGAGGTAACGGGGTTGATACATGCGCCCAAAGTAGGTTGACATGTTATCAGTGGTCTTGTACCCAGAGCAGTGTTCGAATTTGACATCGGGGAATTCCTCTGAAACTTCCAGCGTCGGGTCCATATAGCCAAAAGAGGTAGCGAAGATCATATCATAACCCTGCTGGGCGTAGTCACGGAGTACACGAGCCGCATCGGGGCCTTCGGGGACGTTTTCGATGTACTTGGTCTCTACCGCGTCGCCGAGCTCCTCGACCAGCATCTTACGACCGCGATCATGCTCATAGGTCCACCCCAAGTCACCCGGAGGGCCAATGTAAACGAAGGCCACTTTGTACACCCCTTCCTCTTCCGGAGCAGCGACCGGGCCACAACTTGTCAAGAGAATTACCAACACCAACGCCAATGAAAAAACGTGCCAAATCCTCTGCTTCATTGTTCATTCCTCCCTCTAATTTAGTAAGTTGTACACAGAATAACGCACGTAACATCACTATCGCCGTTTTATTATAGAAATCGCCTCCTCTATCAAGCGTAAAACAAGTAGTAAAGATTTTCCCTACGTAGCCGGCTAGTATAAAATATGTCTGATAAAACACTAGTCCACGCAGGTGGACTTCGCAAGAGCAGTCGCCAGACTCGTTCACTTGTCTGATATCTAACCTTTATTTGCTAATTATAGAGGGTGGGAAGGATTATCAAACAGAGCACTAGCCCACGTAGGGGGACTTCGCCAGGCTAGCTTGTAGTAGACAATTTGTCGCCGTGGTTCACGGCACTGAAGTGCCTACTACCAACGCTAGCTCAGCAAATTGGGGAAAAGTGTCTTGAAATCCGCCTCTGCCCCTGAAAATTCTTTGTTGAGAACTTCGATGCGGTCACGGGTGACACGGTAGTGGTCAAAGTCACGGCTTACCATAGTCGCGGGGAAGATCGCGCGGGCTTCCTGTAACATCTCGCGGACCGGGTAACGTTGCGAGAGATGATTTAGCACCAACATACGCGCGCCCGCCTCGCGGGCCAGTTGGGCAGCTTGCGCGGCAGTGATATGCCCAAAGCGGCGGGCCATCTCCGCATCGCGTTCCAAATATGTCGCCTCGCAGACCAATAGATCCACCCCGCGTACCTCTTCTACCAGATTATCAATGCGCGCTGTATCGCCTGTCAGCGCCCGTGAAATACCGGGTCTTTGGGGGCCCAAGACCTCATCCGGCTCAATGACGCGCCCATCCGCCAACGTGATACTCTTGCCGTTGACCAACTGGCCACGCTCCGGGCCGGCGGGAACGCCCAGGGCTGTGGCCTTATCCGCTAAGAAAGGCCGGCGCGGATGCTCGCGGAAGAGATACCCGTAGCTCCCCGGCCCGCGATGCGTGACCGGGAAAGCATAAACTGCGAAGGTCTCGCTGCCCATCAGAAAGCCGGGCTGAATAGCCGTCAGTTCCACAGGGACAGGCGGGTGGGCGCCACGCAATACCACGCGAAAGAGCAATTCGCTGACACGTTCCAAAGCCCAGCTCCCCCCGTAAATCTCAATGTGTTCCACCGCTTCCCACCGCGCAAAAGTGGAGATCAGACCGCCCAATCCCAGGATGTGATCCAAATGGCCATGCGTGAGCAAAATACGCTCCAGTCTCCGAAAACCCAGCCCGCTGCTCAGAATCT
Organism: Anaerolineae bacterium; assembly: GCA_021107605.1. Lineage (GTDB taxonomy): Bacteria > Chloroflexota > Anaerolineae > B4-G1 > SLSP01 > G713. The sequence goes on from JAIOSN010000075.1 coordinate 4,592, forward strand.
GCCGCTGCGTACCTTCTCCGCAATCCACCAGAAACCGCTCATCCTGATAGATCACTATCTGCGCGGGTAACCCGCGCTCTATCGTCGGGGCCGAAGCCGCGGTACCCAACAGCACAATCTCTATCATATCCTCACTCCCGGTGATTAAGCAACATCGGTATGCGCATCATCGCTCCCAGCTTGCCACCAACGCCACCATTTGCGCACGCTGTAGAGCAAAAGAAAGGTTGCTCCCAGAGCCAACGCTCCCATAAACACTATAAAAAGCAGATCCGCCGGCAAATTGCCCTCCTCGTGCCCGAGTCCCAAAACTAATATTTCAAAATAGAGAGCTGCGCTGCTCACTAGAATGGCGGGGATGCCAGGCTGGCGTAATACGGTTGGTAACGTATCTCCAACCCACCAGAGGAGTAGTGGTAGACCTAGCGTCAGCGGAACCGTCACCAGGAGAACCCACGGGGCCGCCATTCCCTGCATGAATAAGGGAATGCCGAGGAAGAAGAGTGCCCAAACAAGGATGGAAACCCGCGTGGCGCGATCCGTCTCTTGCCACTGACGCAACATCAGAGTCAGCGCAAGAGCGCCGACCACGTGAAAGGGAAGGAAGAAAAAGAGTAGCAACCAGTTATCCATAACGCTATTATACTCAGGGTGGAGAGGGTTGACAAATCTAGTCGCCCTTTTATAGTTAGCCTAACTAATTACTAACGAGGAGTGCTATCTGGTGAACGCCTTGCAGAGATATTTCCAAAATATCCGCCGTTTTTCTCGGGGGGTACGGCTCTATTTGTTGGTGACGCTGTTACAAGGTATCGGCTGGGGTATCTTTCAGCTCTTTTTTAACTTCTACATCCTCAGCCTGGGCTACCAACGAGACTTTTTAGGTTTCCTGATTAGCATTCCGCCCCTGACCGCCTTAGTCGTGGGAGTATTCGCCGGTTATCTTAGCGATCTAATTGGCCGGAAGCGGGCATTTATTCTGGGGGGAGTTATCAGCGTGCTGGCCCAGATTATTATGCTCTCCAGCCCCTCCACCGGTATCTTGATTGCCAGCAGTGCCTTGCGCGGGATGGGGATGAGTATCTTCAGCATCGCAGCCGCTCCATTTCTGATGGAGCAGAGCAGCGAGCAGGAGCGTATTCATCTCTTCAGCTTCAACTCCGGGGTGATGACGATGTCTATCTTTCTGGGCAATTTTGTCGGCGGCTCTCTTCCGCTTTTGGTCGCCGGGCAATTGGATGTGGCGCCGACCTCCAGCGCAGCCTACACCGGTACCCTGGCCGTCACCACCTTGCTCAACTTCCTGGCATTGGTACCGCTTCTCTTCTTGGAACGCGATCAGTCAGACGACCACCAACAAACGACGCCGCCCTTCAAAGCGGTCTGGGAACATCGCCAATTATTGACCCGTTTGCTCCTTCCCTCCCTCATCATCTCCCTGGGCGCGGGCATGTTGATCCCGTTTCTAAACGTCTTCTTCCGCTACCGTTATCAGTTGCCCGACGATCTGATCGGCTCCATCTCTGGCTTTGGTTCCCTGGGTATGGGGATAGCTATCTTTTTGGGGCCGCTCCTGGCGGAAAAATGGGGCAAAGCCAAAACTGTGGTGATCACCCAGGGACTTTCGGTACCCTTTCTCATCATCTTGGGCTTCGTCTCTAGCTTACCTTTAGCCATCCTCGCTTTCTTTATGCGCGCCAGCCTGATGAACCTTTCTGGGCCAGTCTACCAAACTATGGTGATGGAGAAGAGCGACGCGGAGACGCGCAGTATGACGGCCAGCTTTTACAGCATGATCTGGAACTTTGGCCGCGCCCTTACCCCTTCCATTAGTGGGCCGCTCCAGGAAGCGTATGGGTTCAATCCGGTCTTCCTCATCACCATCGTCGCCTACGGGCTTTCGGTCTATCTGGTCTATCGTTGGTTCGTACAATCACGACCAGCAACAGTTGAGTTTACCTAAAAAACCGAAGATTGCACCACGGAGAGCGCAGAGATTGTAGACTTGGTTTTGTATCTGCTCAAAATGGAGGGGCGAGTAGCGCGCCCGGTCTCTTGACCGAGTCATACCGGTGGGCGCGTTTTTGATTAAATCTACCGGGTGGTCTTCCATCTGGGGCCAGTCCTCCTAGTGAGTTGGAGGCCGGCATCTTCGCCGGCCCCCATAAAAGGTGCTTAAGTTATGGTCAGTCGGGAGACCGACCCCACTTGACTCAACGCTGCACCCACTTGACAGCATCAAAACCGATAAGGCGCGTGCGATAGGGTTCGTAGGTTACATCGGCCAGGGAGACATATTCGGAGCCATCGCCGCTGAAGTAGTATGTGCCTAGTGAGACCCACTGATCACCCTGCGTGGATTGGTTCACTATCCGCAATTTGTAGCCATTGGTATGCCGGACCCAGTAGCGGGCCTGTGCTGTGGTCGTGTACCGGTAGGGGATAAAGACGAAAACTTCATAGTAAGCCGGGGAGAGATTCGGATACCAGCGCGCCCAGTTGTAGTTGTAGCCCCCGCCGGAATTGTTGTAGGTCCAGAGCATCCGTCCGCCGTGACCCTCGTTGACGGTGCGCCATCCATTCGCAGTACCGCCCTTGACGAAGCCGGGATCATTCTCGTCGACGATCACGCCATCGGACGGAGATGGGTCTTCACCGTTCCAGGCGAGCTGGGCGACGGCGTGCCCGCCATTCTCGTAGTATTGGAGTTCGATGGTGACGGGGCCACCAGGTAGGTAGATTTCGTCAGTGTAGGTCGTCGCGTGCTGTTCGTACCAGGCATCAACGAGCAGGTGCCCGTTCACCCAGAACCGTGCACCGTCATCTACCGTCAGCGAGAAGGTGTACATACCCGCCGTTAGCTCCACTGTGCGCGTCCAACGCGCCGAGAAGTGGTCGGCCTGGATAGCGGCGGCCGGGGAACCGGTTCCCCAGTTGAAGTTGACGGCGCGATCGTATCGGGTCAGCGCAGGGGCGCCGCCGAGCGTCATATTGTTGAAATACTCGGCTTTCCACTCACCGCCATCACCGCTGTCCTTCTCCGCCCAGGAGAGTTCGGCGACGGCCAGACCACAGTTCTCGTAATATTCTACCTTGATGTAATGGTGCCCCGAGCCAAGATACGTGTCGAAGGTGAAGGTGGTGGGTGGGTGATCACCCCACTTATCCAAAAGCAACTTGTTGTCGATCCAGACGCGGATGCCGTCGTCGCTGGTGACGGTAAAGCGATATGTGCTCGGCGTCACGTCAATGTAGCGCGTCCAGCGCGCGGAAAATTGATCTGCTGACACTGCGACATCGGGCGAACCGGTGCCCCAATTGAAGTTGATATTAGCGTCTTGGCGCGTGAGAGCGGGCGTGCCGGAGAGCATAGTGTTGTTCCAATATGATGCCGCCCAAGAGGGATCACTGTGCTGGGGGAGAATCGGTCCTTGAGCAAGCACCGGAGTACCTCCCAGTAATAGGGCTACCAACAACCCTACCATTCTCAATCGTTTCAACATGGTTATACCTCCATATTTGATATATTCATTAACTTCTACTTCCAGTGTATAAAAGAAACCCGTCTCGAAACATTACACAACTGTTATAATTGTGTGTCACTTGTTTCCCTCGGGACTCCTTTTCAATGAAGCCTCTTTCCCCAGGAAACATCCTTTCAGCTCTAGAACGTAGAAGCGCAGTCTACGTTCTGGTTCAAAAGCAAATTGGGGCGCTAACCCGGCCAGATTAGACTTGCCAGATTATCAAGTTTGATGTAGCTTAGCGCTGCGCGCACCAGGCATTTAGGTTGACGTGTTGCGTGAAATCGTAAGTCAGGAGCTATAGTTCATTTATTTAAAAGGAAAAAGGAGTGTGCAATGAAGGTAGCGCAAGCATGGAAGAAATGGGTAGGGATCGGTGTATTACTTGTTTTGATGACCGCGTGTGCGACGGAGACACCGGCGACAGAGCCTACGTCCATACCGCGTCCCAGTCCGACGAGTGCAGCGGCGGATGTAGAGACAATCGAGAAACCTACTGCTCCGGTAGAGGGATTGCCGGAGGATCCGGCCAGCCACGAGGGGATGTACGACGCACCACCAGAGATGCAGTTAGATCTAGATAAACACTATGCCGCCACGCTGGAGACGGACAAGGGCAAAATCGTAGTGGAACTATTCGCCCAGCAAGTTCCACAGACCGTCAACAACTTCGTTTTCTTGGCCCACGAAGGATTCTACGATAACACCACCTTCCACCGGGTAATTCCCGACTTCATGGTGCAGGGCGGCGATCCCGCCGCGACCGGGCTGGGAGGACCTGGCTACACCTTTACGGATGAGTTTGACCCCACGTTAGGCCATGACCGCGCCGGCATCCTCTCTATGGCCAATTCCGGGCCAGGCACCAACGGTAGCCAGTTCTTCATCACTTTTGGGCCGACCACCTGGTTAGATGACAAACACACTGTCTTTGGCAAAATCATCGCCGGCCTGGATGTGCTCCACGCCATCAGCCCCCGCGACCCGGAGACGGCCACCACTCCTGGCGATATGCTCAAGAGCATCACCATTGAGGAGAGCGCAGAGCCGTTCGCCTCGCAGCGAACGCCCAATGCCGAGATCGCCGTGCCAGAGGAAGCCATCGCCCGGTACAATCTCTATTCAGAGCCGCCGGAGATGCAGCTGGATGAAGCGCAGAAATACAGTGCCACCATCATCACCGAGAAAGGGGAGATCAAAATCATGTTGGATGCCGAGGCCGCGCCGGTCACGGTCAATAACTTTGTCTTTCTGGCCGAAGCAGGATTCTATGACGGCCTGACCTTTCACCGCGTGGAACCGGATTTTGTCATCCAGGGAGGAGACCCGACCGGCAGCGG
>JAIOSN010000003.1 GCA_021107605.1 Anaerolineae bacterium
CGTGGGGTGCATCTTTATCATGTAACTGAACCTTGTATTCTCCGCTGACTTGAATGGGATGATCATTCAGAAACTCTTCCCAGCCCGATTTACCGTACATCGGTGTATCACCGGAATTGGCAACCAGATCCACCCCTCCGCCCCAAACATGGATCGAGTACCCGCGTAAAGGGTTGCCTTCCAGATCTTCTACCAGTCCCGCGACGCCGGCCCAGTTACAACTGTAATAGGGAGTCTCGTAGTTCAGCTGGTAAGAGAAGGGATGAGGAGAGCAGGTCACGCGGGGAGTATGGGAGGGTGGCGCGGTAGGCGTTACCGTCGGGGTGCGGGTGGAAGTAGGCGTCGGCGTGAGCGTCGGTGTCCAAGTGAGCGGCAGCTCCTCCTCCCCCACTGGCGCGGGGGTCCGCGTGGAAATCACCAGCTGAGGCAGCGCCGTCGCCGGGGGGAAGGGATTCCAGCCTGTCTGCGGATTCACCGCAATGGCGATCTCAATCCCTAACACCCCCAGAGTCAAGCCCAACATCAGCAGAGTCAAAGTATTAAAAAGTCGCGCTCGTTCTTGCATACGGCAACCTTTACTATCTACCCACCGACAGATAGAGAGGATTGATAGAATTTCTCAACAACAGTAACACTTTAAGTATCATCTCAATATTTCGGGGTAGTTTTCACCACAGAGACACGGAGGGCACAGAGTTTTTTATTTTTTCTCCGGGTTCTCTGTGCCTCTGTGTGCGAATGCTAGATGCTGGAATGTTTCCCCCTACTTATTGAGAAGATACCAATTTAACCTATTCGGAAGATTCCCAAGTGACAAATATCTGGATATCCGCTTGCTCGTGGAGTTCATCCAACCAGCGACGACTGGCCTTATCTTTAAGACCCCGGAGATTTTCTGCGCTCACCGCCTTATCCTCCACGCGATCCAATACCTGGATGATATGATAACCTAGCTCGCTGGCGACTACCTCGCTAACCTGGCCTGGCTGCAACTGGAAGGCTGCATCTTCTACCTCCTGCGCGAAGAGCACGTTACGCGGAAAGTAACCCAGGTCGCCGCCTTGATCGCGCGTTAAGGCATCTAGAGAATTATTACGGGAGAGGGTCGCAAAATCGGCACCGGCTTGGATCTGGGTCAACAGTTGCTCAGCCTCCTCACGAGTAGCGACCAAAATATGACGCGCGTTGACGTGCAACGTCTGGGTAGGAACCTGAGAGACCACCTCGGTGGTCAACCGGGAAGCCAAGAGTTGTACACCAAGATTGACGCGCATTTCCTCTAACGTCAGCCCCTCAGTTGCCAGACGCTTGTCAAAAGTCGCCTGACCGATATCGGCGATCAGTCCTTGGATGACCTCGTCCACCTCTGCCTCCGTCACGGTGATGCCCATCTCTGGCGCAGTCTGGACAACTAGCACTTGGTCAATCATCCAATTCAGCACCGCTTTGCGTGCGGCCAATAATACTGCATCCCCGGCATCTTGACCGGCTGAATTCATCGCCGCCTCGTAATTTGCCATCTGACGCTCATATTCCGCCAGCGTGATCGGCTCTCCGTTGACCGTGGCAGCCAGTGGTTCTGCGGTGGGAGCCGGCGGCGCCGAGGTGAGCGGCGGCTCGGTTGGCTCCGTCGTGACCGGGATTTCCGTCAGAGCCACGGCCACAGGCGGGAGGGCAGTGGCGGTGGTACACCCTCCAAAAATCAATATGGTAGCCAATACCAACCAGGTCAACCAATCTCGTCTCATCTACTCCACCTCCAGATAAGTACACTTTCCCCTGATTATAAACTGAGAGGGGCAGTCTGCAAGTAGCCGCTCTATGCTGGCATGGTCGGGAGACCAGCCACAGCCTGGCGAATAAATTCGCGGCTACTATTGCAAAGTCCACCTACGTGGACTAGTCACGGGTGTCATTCCGAGCCAGTGCCCACTACAAACTTGGCGGGCTACTTGCGCTAGGCTAGCAAAACCTCCCCTGATTGGGCGTTAGACTCCACCCGTGTCAAGTCAAATGATAATGTTACCCAGAACTAGCCTCCTCGCCGGAGAGCTGCCAGCGGCCACGGTCTAGGCTAGGTTTCCAGTTTCCAAAGCCGCCTGCGCGGCAAGGAAGAGGTCGGGGTAAGTTAAGGTTTCAAAAATATTTTCGGTGCGCCCGGCTGTCGCAGAGGCATAGGCGAAGAGGTGCGCGAGCTCCTGCTGCAGAGCGCGCCGTTCTTGCAACGGATTTAGGGCCGCGCGGGCTGCCTGGAGGGTGTCTTGCTGCGCCGCGGACAAGCTGTGGGTGGTGAGCAAGCGGTCAAGTGGAGGCCGGGCCGCATCATGCTTACGGCGGAGATATTGATAGCGTTCTTCAATGTCCATAGATTTTAAGTGGGGTATGGGTATTCCTCCTTGGTAACATTATCTTTTGGAAACACCATACCACTTCGGTAACATTTCACATGATATAAAGCGAACCCTTGACTTTTCATCCCGCTAGGGGATAATCTCAGCAATGGCGTTGAAGGAGCAGAGTAGAAGCGCACAATTCTCTACAGCGAATCTGGGATGGTGTGAGCCAGATAGAGAAGAGCGCAACGAAAATCCCTCTGGAGCTGCCCGCTGAAAGTCAAGTAAGCTGAGCCGGGAAAGTTTACCCGTTATCCTGAACCTGGCAGTGCTAGCTGCCGATTGAGCGGCTCCCTGGTAGGTTGGGAGCAAGAAGGGTGGTACCGCGAGAGTTTAACGCTCCCGTCCCTTGTGGGCGGGGGCGTTTTTGTGTAAGCAGTTGGAGATTGAGTTCATCTAAGGGTGGATAATTGTTTTGAGGAGAGAGTAGCTATGTCATTCAAACCGGTGAGCAATCAAATCGATTTTACCAAGCAGGAACATGAGATCTTGGATTTCTGGCAACGCTCTCAGGCTTTCCAGAAATTACGCGAGCTCCGTGCAGGCGGCCCGCATTGGTCTTTCATCGACGGCCCTATCACGGCGAACAATCCCATGGGCGCACACCACGCTTGGGGCCGTTCTTACAAGGACCTCTGGCAACGTTTCTGGGCGATGCGCGGGTACCAGGAACGCTACCAGAACGGCTTTGATTGCCAGGGTCTCTGGGTTGAAGTGGAGGTGGAAAAAGAGAAGGGTTTCACTTCCAAGCGTGATATTGAAAAGCACGGTCTGGCCGACTTTGTGGTAGATTGCAAAGCGCGGGTGCTCAAGTACGCCGCGCGCATGACGGAACAATCAATCCGCCTGGGCTGCTGGATGGATTGGAACGATCCCGCTACCCTGCGCGAGATGGGGTGGAGACTTCAGGAAGATCCCCAACAAGAGATTACCGTGGACGGGCCAGCAGGGCCGATCACCGGGCCGGTGGAGGAGCTGGTAGGTCGCTTGGGCACACCAGAACTGGGCGGCTCCTACTTCACCTTCTCCACCGAGAACAACTACACCATCTGGACTTTCCTCAAGAAGATCTGGGAGAAGGGCTGGCTCTACAAAGGGCACGATGTGATGCCCTGGTGTTCCCGTTGCGCCACCGCCATCAGCCAACATGAGATTGTGACCGATGGCTACCGGGAGCTCACCCATGACGCCGTCGTGGTGCGCTTCCCACTCCGTGACCGCGAGCAGGAAGCGCTTTTGGTCTGGACTACCACGCCCTGGACGTTGACCAGCAACGTCGCGGCGGCGGTGGGGCCGGAGTTGGATTATCTGCAGGTGCAGGCGGCGGACGGCTGGACTTACTATCTGGCGGCCGGAACTAAGGCGGTACTCCACGGCGAATATGAGGTTCGTGGTACGCTCAAGGGAGAGGAGCTGTTGGGGTGGGCTTACGCCGGGCCGTATGATGAATTATCGGCAGTGCAAGAGCTTGATGTGCCCGCTGCTCACCGCGTCATCGCCTGGAAAGAGGTGGGAGAAGAGGAAGGCACGGGTATCGTCCACATCGCGACCGGTTGTGGGGCAGAGGACTTTGGGCTAGGAGTGGAACTGGGGTTGCCCGTCATCGCGCCGCTGGCAGACGATGGGCACTTCTTGGAGGGCTTCGGTTGGTTGACCGGGCGGGATGTGCATGGGGTGGCTCACGATATCTTCCATGACTTGGAAGATAAAGGCTTGCTCTACCGCTGCGATCCTTACACCCACCGCTACCCGGTCTGCTGGCGTTGTAGCACTCCGCTGGTCTTTCGGCTGGTTGACGAGTGGTTCATCAACATGGGCGAGCTCTACGATAAGCCGCGCGCGGCACTCTCCAAAGAGGAGAAGGAACGCAGCCTCCGCTACCAGATCATGGATGTGGTGGATGAGATCAAATGGATCCCTGAATTTGGGCACCACCGCGAGATGGATTGGCTCCGCAATATGCACAACTGGATGATCTCCAAGAAACGCTATTGGGGCTTGGCGCTCCCCATCTGGGTTTGCGATAACCCTGATTGCGAGTATTTTGAGGTTATCGGCAGCGGTGACGAACTCCACGAGCGAGCTGTTGCGGGCTGGGAAGAATTTGAAGGGCATACGCCACACCGCCCGTACATCGATAAAATCAAGATTGCCTGTCCCCACTGCGGCAGCACCATGACGCGCATTGAGGATGTAGGCAATCCCTGGTTGGATGCCGGCAGCGTCACTTACTCCACGCTCCAATATCGCACCGACCGCTCCTTCTGGAAAGAGTGGTTCCCGGCTCAATGGATCAGCGAATCCTTCCCCGGCCAATTCCGCAACTGGTTTTACAGCCTCATCACCATGAGCACCGTTTTCGAGAACCGGCCCCCCACCGAAATCGTACACGGGTACTCTACCCTGCTGGCTGAGACCGGGCAGGAGATGCATAAATCCTGGGGGAACGCCATCTGGTTCGATGATGCGGCGGAGAAGATGGGCGTGGATACCATGCGCTGGATGTATCTCAACCAGAAACTAGATCAGAACTTGCTCTTCGGTTACCACAAGGCTGATGAGACGCGCCGCCGGTTCCTCATCCCTCTCTGGAACGTCTATGCGTTCTTCGTCACCTACGCGCGCATTGATGAGTGGGAACCGCCGGCGGAATTACGCGACAATCCCGCTACTCTGGCGGAGGGACAACCCAATCTCTGGGCGCCGTGGACCAAAGAGACTGCCCCGACGTTATTGGATAAATGGATCATCAATCGCCTGCGCGAAACGATCCAGGCGCTGACTGCGGGGATGGAATCCTACGTACCCACTAGCGTGGCCCACCCGGCGGAGGAATTTTTAGACGATCTGAGCAACTGGTACGTGCGGCGCAGTCGCCGTCGCTTCTGGGCCGCGCGCGGGCAAGCCGAGACGTTAGACGCCGACAAAGAAGCCGCTTACCAGACGCTCTACACCGTGCTGGTGACGTTCTCGAAATTGCTGGCCCCTGTCTTACCCTTTATGACCGAAACGCTCTACCAAAATTTGGTCTGCAATCTGATTGAGGACGCACCCGCCAGCGTGCATCACTGCCTCTGGCCCACTGCTGAACCGTTGACGCCGACAGAGAAGCTTGGAATCGAGACCATGTCCGCCGTCCGTCAAGCCGCGGCGCTAGGGCACTCGATCCGCTCCTCCAACCAGCTCAAGGTGCGGCAGCCGTTGGCCCGCGCCATTATCGCCACCGACCCCCGTCGCCGGCAGGTCTTAAGCCATTTATTGGAGCTGCTGGCCGATGAGCTCAACGTCAAAGAGGTGCAGTTTGTGGAAAAAGAAGGCGAGCTGGTGACGTATAAGCTCTTGCCCGTTAACCGCATCCTAGGTCCGAAGTTCGGGCGTCATTTTCCGTTGGTCCGTCAGGCTCTATCCAAACTGGCTGCGGCGGGTGCCGTCGCCACTCTCAATGCCGGCAAGACATTGCATTTGACGTTGGCAGATGGACAGGAAGTAGTGCTGGATCCAGAGGAGGTCTTGGTGCGTACCCAGGCGCGCGCCGGTTATGGGGTGGCCGGTGAAGACGGTTTGGTAGTTGCGCTGGATACCGAGATCAGCAAAACGCTGGAACAAGAAGGGTTGGCGCGTGAGATAATTCGCCGTGTGCAGGAGCTGCGCAAACAGGCCGGTTACCAGCTCACTGACCGCATCAGCGTACAGTACCATGTGGAGGGCAGCTTAGCGGAGACCATCACGGCCTTTGCCGATAAAATCGCCAGGGAGGTCTTGGCCGAGGAGCTGGAAGCTGTCACCGCGCCGCACGGCGATAAGGTGTTGGCAGACGAGATAGAGGGGATTGCTATTATCTTGGCGGTCAAGCGGATTTAGTGCTATTCACGGGGCGCGTAGGTGACTGAATGTGACCATTGACCTCTAACCAAATTTCGTCGCAGGCGTTTTGTCTAATAATCGAGGTAGAGAATGCGAAAAGATACTCCTGAAATGACCGCCACTGATGTGCTAGAAATTGTACAACTTTTCAACCAAAATGACATTGAGCTCATTATCGATGGAGGCTGGAGCGTTGATGCTTTGCTAGGCCAACAAACTCGAACTCACGAGGATTTAGACGTGGCAGTACAGCATAAGGATGTGAGTAAAATTCGAGCCTTGCTGGCGGCAAGAGGTTATCAAGATGTGCCGCGTGATGATACCCGGGAGTGTAACTTTGTGCTAGGTGATGATGAAGGACACTTGGTAGATATCCATTCCTGCACGTTTGATGAGGCCGGTAACAATGTGTTCGGGGTCAAGTATCCGTTTGATTCGTTGAAGGGCGCCGGTGTCATCAATGGTTATCCAGTCAAATGTATCTCACCGGAGTGGCTGGTGAAATTTCATACCGGATATGAGCTCGATGAAAACGATTATCACGATGTTAAAATGCTTTGCCAGCAATTTGGGATCGAAATGCCCGCAGAATACGATGAGTTTGTATTGAAACATAGTCAATCATGATCGAGTAAAAAAACATTTATCCCCGCGTGTAG
>JAIOSN010000173.1 GCA_021107605.1 Anaerolineae bacterium
CTGGCAGCCAAAACCGGCAAGATGTCCGATATTATCTACCGCCTTACCTTGACCACGCAAGCGAAGGAACGCGAGTACCAGAACTCGGTACTCCTCTCCCGCTCCCGCTTTGATGCGCCGGCCAACCGGAGCCTCCGCTTCTACCAGGAATACTTCCAACCCGATGCGGTGATCAAGGTACAGAAAGAGCGCGAGCGCTACCATCTCCGTTACCGGGGCACGGAATTCGCGGTCAACTTGGATCACATCATCACCGAGGGCGCGGAAAAGGATATATTCTTTGAGATCAAGAGCCGCACCTGGTCGCGCCAGGATGCCGAACATAAAGCGATGCTCATTGGGGAATTACTAGAATTGCTAGCTATCCCCACGGACACGGTAATCAAAGAGGGATATTCGGAGTTGCTCCGCTAGCTGCTTCACAATTAGGGGGGGGGACTGCTCTCTCACCAAACCCTATTGAGGTCAAATAATGCACTGGCAATACACACCTTATATTATCCCGCTTTTCATCGGTGCCATTGTCTCTGGCACGTTGACGATCTGGGGATGGCGGCACCGCCCCTCCCCCGGTGCGAGCTGGTTCACAGCGATGATGTTCTCGGCCGGCCTCTGGGCGTCGTTCTATATCCTGGAGATGGGCAGCACCACTCTACCTGCGACGGTCCTCTGGTCGAAGATGCAATACCTGGGAGCGGTAACGCTCCCGGTAACATGGCTATCCCTGGTGTTGATCTACACCGGACAGCGCAAATGGCTGACTCGCCGCAATGTGGCGTTGCTCTTTATCATTCCCCTGATCACGCTGGTGTTGGTCTGGACTAACGAGCACCATGAACTGCTCTGGATAGATGTCGGAATGAGGACCGGCGCGCCTTTTAACGCCCTCAGTTTTACGCGGGGCGCGTGGTATTGGGTTAACATCGCCTATGCCTATCTAAACTTTGCGCTCAGCACCATTTTCCTCGTGGTCGCGCTTACCCATTCAACACCGCTCTACCGGCGGCAGATCATCACTCTGCTGATTTTTTCGCTCATCACCTGGCTGGGGAATCTGGCCTACATCGCCGGGCTGACGCCCTGGGGAATGGACATGACATCAATCAATTTTTCGGCAAGTGGATTGTTGATTGCCTGGGGATTGTTCCGCTACCGTATCTTGGACATCATGCCGGTGGCCCGCGATATGCTCATCGAGAATATGCGCGATGGCGTGATCGTGCTGGACCCTCTAAACCGGGTGGTGGACCTTAACCCGGCGGCGCAAGTCCTGATCGGACACGCGCCCTCCGAAATTGTCGGGCAGCCCATATCCTCGCTTTTCTCTGCCTGTGCCGCCTCGGCAAAGTTATGTCAGGCAGCGGGAAACGAGGGCCTACAGACCGAGGTCGCGCTGGACATCGGCGCGGGAGGGGAACGCATTTTCGATTTGCGCGTCTCCCCTTTACACGACTGGCGCGGGCAACTGACCGGGCGGCTCATGCTCTGGCACGACGTCACCGAGCGCAAAAAAGCCGAAGAGGCCCTGGAAGAGCAGCGGGTATTCCTACAGCAAGTCTTGGACATTAATCCCAACTTCATATTTGTGCGGGACCGCGAGGGGCGATTCGTTTGGGCTAATCAATCCATTGCCGATGCATACAATGTAACCGTTGAGGAGTTGATTGGTAAAACAGATGCTGACTTTCATCTCAGCCCCGAGGCAGTTGAGCAAATCCAGCACGAGGACTCCCGAGTAATAGACGCGGGGGAAAAGGTTTTCATCCCGGAAACAACCATTACCAACGCGGAAGGGAAGCAGGATTGGGTACAAATCACGAAGATCCCGCTCAAGGACAAGGATGGCGTAAGCCAGCAATTATTGGGGGTCTCCACCAACATCACCGCACGGCACCGAGCTGAAACTGAGCTCCGTTTAATGCTAACACTGACCCAGAACACCGGTTCAGCACCAGACTTTGAGGGCGCGTTACATATGGCCCTACGCCTCATAGTAGAGCACACCGGGTGGATCTTCAGCGAGGCCTGGCTGCCCAGTGCGGACGGCGCGGTCCTGGAAAATAGCCGGACCAGTTATCATCGTAGCGACGATTCGGCCACACTGGAACGCTTTGACCAGAGCAGTCGCAAGTTTACCTTTGCCCCCGGCAAAGGCTTACCGGGCCGGGTGTGGCTCTCCGGGCAACCAGAGTGGCAGCGGGATATTTCGTCCCTTCCCAGCCAGGTCTACCACCGCGTCCAATACGCGATAGAGGCCGGCCTCAAAGCGGCGCTGGGGGTTCCCGTGCTCATTGAAGAAGAGCTGCTGGCCGTGCTGGTCTTTTACATGACCGAACCGCGGACGGAAGATCAACGCTTGGTAGAGCTGGTCACGGCAGTGGCGGCCCAGTTGGGGGCGACACTGCGCTACAAGCAGAGCGAGGAGACCGGACGGCTACAAGCGGCCGCTCTGAACGCGGCCGCCAACGGCATTGTCATCACCGACAGCAACGGCACGATCAACTGGGTCAATCCGGCCTTTACCAAACTGACCGGCTATACTTTCGAGGAAGCGGTTGGTCAGAATCCACGCCTGCTCCAGTCAGGAGAGCATGACCAGGCGTTTTTCAAAGAGCTCTGGGAAAAGGTTGTGGCTGGACAACCCTGGCACGGTGAAATTGTCAATCGTCGCCGGGATGGCAGCCTCTATACCGAGGAACAGACTATCACCCCCATGCGCAATAAACGTGGTGAGATCAGCCATTTCATCGCTATCAAACAAGACATCACCGCGCGTAAAAAGGCTGAAGAAGAATTGCGTAAACTCTCGCGGGCGGTGGAACAGAGCGGCAGCACCATCGTAATCACGGACCTGGAGGGCAATATCGAGTTTGTCAATCCCGCGTTCACGCGCATCACCGGCTACAGCGCTGAAGAGGCCCTCGGCCAAAACCCCCGTGTTCTCAAGTCGGGCAAACATCCCCTCGAACTATACCGGGAACTGTGGGATACCATCATCCGAGGTGAGGTCTGGCAAGGGGAGATGATCAACCGCAAAAAGAATGGTGACCTTTACTGGGAAACCGCGACTATCTCTCCTGTGAAGGACGAGAAAGGCCAGACAACTCATTATCTGGCAGTCAAAGATGATATCACCGCCCGCAAAGAGATTGAGGCCGCGCTGGCGCAGGAGCAGCAAAAGAGCGCAGCGCTGCTGCACAACGTCCTGCCTGCGGGAATCATCGCCGAGATCAAAGAGCGCGGCCAGGTCGCGCCGGTATCGTTTGAGTGCGTTTCCATCATGTTCACCGACTTCGCTAACTTTACCAGCACCGCCGAGCAGTTGAGTCCTCAAGAACTGGTGGATGATTTGCATTATTATTTCTCTTTCTTTGACACGGTGATCGAAAAATATGGTCTGGAAAAAATAAAGACCATCGGCGATAGCTATATGTGCGCCGGGGGGGTGCCTTTCCCCAACGAGACGCACGCGGTGGATATCGTGAGGGCAGCGCTAGAGATCGCGGCTTTTACCCAACGGGATAAGGAGACGCGGCAGCAGCACGGCCGGCACTATTGGGAAATTCGCGTCGGCATCAGCAGCGGCCCGGTGGTGGCGGGAATTGTGGGCCAAAAGAAATACGCCTACGATCTCTGGGGGGATACGGTCGTGATCGCCGCGCGCATGGAATCATCGGGTGAAATCGGGCGGGTGAATATCTCCACGGGCACTTACGAGCTCGTCAAAGAGCAGTTTGACTGTGAATACCGGGGCAAAGTGTTCGCCAAACATAAGGGCCAAGTCGAGATGTACTTTGTGAATGGGAATAGCACCACGGCGACAAAATCCCCCTTGCCTAAACCCTCAGCTGTGTTATAATAGCCAGTAGTAAAGCGTGGCAGCAGTTTCTGAAAAGTGGGGGAGCTCCCCCACTTTTCTCTGTAATGTACATTTAAGCGGTAATGAAATGAGTCAGAGGATGGTCATTTGATGAAAAGTGAATTCGCCTTGGCATTTGGACAGACCTGTGCCGAATATAATCTTCCCAAAGAAATAGTCATGGAAGCTATTGAAGCAGCTCTGGTTTCTGCCTACCGTCGAGATTGGAATATTTCCCCAGACCAGAATATCGCTGCGGAGATCAACGCCAACACTGGCCAGGCACAAATTTTCCTTGAAAAGCATATAGTAGCAGAAGTGGAGAATCCGGAGAATGAGGTCTCACTCTCCGCCGCTCTCAGCAGCCATCCTGGAGTTCAAGTAGGAATGACGTGCATGGTAACCGTCACCCCCGATAATTTCGGACGCATTGCTGCCCAAACCGCCAAACAAGTCATTATGCAACGTCTCAAAGAGGCCGAGCGCGAAAGTCAATATTCACGCATCATGCGCCAAGAAGGCGAAATAGTAATCGGCTCGGTACAATCCATTCAGCCGCAAGGCGTCGTTATGCACCTGGAACGACGCGAAGAAGCGCGGTTGCCGCGCCGCGAGCAGATACCCGGTGAACATTACACCCTACACAAAAAAATCAGGGTCTATGTCCTGTCGGTACAACGCTCTCACCGGGGTTTGCAGATACTCGTTTCGCGCAGCCATCCCGCCATGTTACGGCGTTTGCTGGAATTAGAGATACCGGAGATCCGGTCTGGTCAAGTAGAGATCAAGGCCATTGCTAGGGAAGCCGGCACTCGCTCCAAAGTGGCCGTGATCAGCCACCAAGCAGAGCTGGATCCGGTCGGTGCCTGCGTAGGCATCAGAGGGAGCCGGATTCAGAACATATCCAGAGAGTTGAACGGTGAACGCGTGGATATCGTGAAGTGGGCTGAAACCCCGCTCGAATTCATCAAAAATGCACTCAGCCTGGACAGCATCCTCAGCGTGGTATTAGATGAAAATCGTCCTGAAGGCCACACCGCCTCCGTTGTCGTGGCCGATGATCAACTCTCGCTGGCAATTGGGCGTTCTGGACAGAATGCCCGCCTATCCGCTAAGATCACCGGTTGGCGCGTGGACATCCAGGGCGTGACTGGAGCGGCACTCAGCGCGCTCAAGGCTATCAACAATAACCCGGAGCTCTTAGACGGACGCAAAGATATCGTGGGGCTGGTGCCCCGGCTGGCTGCCATCATCCAGGAACATGATAGAAACCGCTACTCCTATACTGACGAAGAACGTCGCATCATCAAGACCGTCTTAGAAGTGACACATCTGGCCTTTATTGAAAAGCGTAACCAGGCACGACCTGGAACGCAACAGAAAGAGGCTCGAATAGCGGCACAACGCGAGGCCAAGACCGCCAAACAAACTGCGGACCGAGAGGCTCTCGAAACGGTGCCAGCCGTCGCTTATGAGGCAGAGCTGCAAATCTTAGGCCTGTCTAAGCGGGTCACGGCGCACCTCACCGAGAACGGACTGCATAACGTGGGTGAGGTGATGGAGAAGATAGCCCTAGGTGATGAGGCGCTCTTGATATTGAAGGGGATCGGCGCCAAATCTCTGGTACAGATCAAAACTGCGGTCAAGGAGAGCGCATACACCTTCAGCAGCAGCGAGGTTGAGCCAGAGACGGAATTTGCAGAGAGCCTCGCGCCTGAAGTACCGGCAGCAGTAGCCCCCGCTCCGGAACCGGAGCCAGCCGCACCAGAAATTAAACCGGCAGAGGTAACTGAGGAAACGGAAGAAGAACCAGTCGCAGAACCAATAACAGTGGAGAGTGACGAAGCTACGCCACCTGCTGAAGAGAGAACCATCAAATTTGATAGCGCGACTATCAGAGCGCTACAAGCAGCGATGGCTGCAAGTAGCGAGAAACCGCGTAAAGAGGCCCAAAAGCGCGAATATAGTTCCGCGCCGACATTGGAGGAAGAAGCGGCTTTCAAATCACGAAAATATCAGGGAGAGAAACGGGCCCTGCTTTACGACGAGGAGACAGGAGAAACTTTCGCAGTTCGCAGGAAAAAGCAAGAAGATTCGTATGAAACATGGAAAGATTAGGAGTATTACCTCTGTGAACCCTAAATACCCGTCAAACTAAGATGTGAGCTAATACGACGGGGCGGCTTGTTGGTTGCCGATAACTCTCTCCCGCTTGAGCTACATCATCACTAATGGTAGCCAGACCAGCGGGGACGGTACAACATAGATATGGGGGGGCAGAGAAGAAGAACACTCTCTGCCCCTTATCATTTTACGAGGCCAGGGAAGGATCAATGATGGCTAACAATCAACCGAAACCGAAACGACATATCCCAGAGCGTACCTGCGTGGCTTGCCGCGTCAAACGTCCCAAAAGGGAACTGTTACGGATAGTGCGCACACCAGAGGGAACTATCGCCGTTGATGAGAACGGAAAGCTGAACGGGCGGGGGGCTTACCTCTGCCGGCAACGGGCCTGCTGGGAACGCGCGCTCGCGCGCCATATCCTTGACCGCGCCTTAAGATGCACTCTGACAAGTGCGGGACTGGACACCCTGCACTCTTATCTGGTCAACTTACCATAACAACGAGAGCAGCTTGGCAAAATACGACAAATTGAGTCTACTGAAAAACCAAGTCTTGCCATTACTACTCAGGCATGATAGACCTCCAAGGTCTCCAAGTCTCTTGCGCGACAGTTTTTCGCCCAATGCGGCATATCTTGCGCCTGCGAAACTCTTATGCCTTTTTTCTTAGCGTCCTTTGCGTCTTTGTGGTGAGATACCTTTTCAGTGGAGCCAAGGTTAAATATTCTTATCCTATAACTTAATTTTTTTCTCAGTGTCCTCCATGTCTCTGCGGTGAGATATCTTTTTTCAGAGAAACCAAAATTAGTAATTATCGCGACTATCCCTAGTCCATACTGAGGGGCAGCTCGTGGCAGCAAATAAGGAGATTGACAGATGAATAAACCCAGCACTCAAAGTAAAGAAATTGTCATCCCAGAAATCGTCACCGTGCGCGATCTGGCGGAATTAATGGAGATCACCCCCATCCAGCTCATCAAAACATTGATGAGCAACGGAATATTGGCCAGCATCAACCAGCAGATCGACTTCGACACAGCTGCCATCATCGCTGCCGAATTTGGCTTTGAGGGCCGCCCGCCCTACGCAGAGCCGGAAGAGGAGGCAGAGGAGCAACTCACCCCGTGGCAACAACTGCTCATCGCTGAGAATAAAACCGCTCTCTCTGCCCGCCCGCCCGTCGTAACGATATTGGGACATGTAGATCACGGCAAGACCACCTTGCTAGATACCATCCGCCAGACTGATGTAGCCGAAGGGGAAAGCGGGGGCATCACCCAACATATCGGAGCCTACATGATCAAACATGAGGGGCGCCCCATTACTTTCCTGGATACACCGGGGCACGAGGCCTTCACTGCAATGCGCGCACGCGGCGCGCACACCACCGATATCGCCGTACTGGTGGTCGCCGCCGATGATGGCGTGCAGCCCCAGACTCTGGAAGCTATCCATCACGCTCGTGCTGCTCACGTCCCCATCCTGGTAGCGCTGAACAAGATGGATAGCCCCCACGCTCAACCAGAATACGTCAAGCAACAGCTCGCCGATGTCAATTTGATGCCCGACGAGTGGGGTGGCGAGACCATGGTTATCCCCGTTTCTGCCAAGCTGGATGAAGGACTAGAAGACCTCTTGGACGCTATCCTCCTGCTAGCCGACGAGATCGGGGTCGAGGCTAACCCCCACGCGACGGCCGTAGGAGCCGTGCTGGAAGGGAAATTAGACCGCCGTCGGGGGCCGTTAGCGACTATCCTGATACAAAATGGGACCTTGCGAGTAGGAGATGTGATCGTGGTGGGCAAAACTTGGGGCCGCATCCGTGCGCTGGAAGATGAAAAAGGTCAACGCCATCGCACCGCGCCCCCCGGCACCCCCACGGTAATTTTAGGACTGAACGCGGTCCCCGCCGCTGGAGACCGCCTGGAAACAATCCCCGAAGCGAGCACCGCTCGTGCGATCGCCCGCAAGCGCCAAGCAGCAACGCGGATCAGAAGACAGGATTACACGCGCGGCCCCCTAACCCTGGACACATTGGCCGCGCGCATCCGCGAGGGAAATATCCAGGAATTCAACATCGTACTCAAGACCGACGTGCAAGGTTCTATTGAACCCATCGTCAGCTCCTTACGTAAACTGGATACGGAAGAGGCAAAAGTCAATATTCTCCATGCGGCCGCGGGCAATATCACCGAATCGGATGTCAATCTGGCCGCGGCCTCCGAAGCGCTGGTCATAGGATTCCGCGTCAACGTTGATCAAGCCGCCAGACGAACGTCTGACGAGGGAAACATCGAGATTCAAATCTACGAGATTATCTACAAGCTGATTGATGAAGTAGCGCAGGCTATGAAAGGCTTGCTAGAGCCAGTTTATGTAGAAAAAGTGATTGGTAAGGCTCAAATCCGCGCTATCTTTGACATTCCCAGTTTGGGCAGAGTGGCCGGCTGTTATGTCTCTCACGGTGTTATCCGCCGCAACTCCAGGGTGCGCGTTTATCGTGGTAAAAACCAACTCTACGAAGGCGATATCGCTTCCCTCAAACGTTTCGAGGACGACGTTCGCGAGGTACGCCAGAGTTACGAGTGTGGCATCAAGATTGAAGGCTTCAACGCAATCAAAGAGCGCGACGTCTTGCTCTTCTACGTCATGGAACGTGAACAACGCACGTAGGCTAAATACTGATATTAATCACTAGAAACTGGATACTTTGATAGTATCCAGTTTCTATTACAGCTAAACAAAAAAAGAAGAGGATAAAATGGGTAGAAAATATATGCGCCGTATCAACGAACTGTTACGCCGCAAAATCACACTGCTGCTATTGGAAGAGAGCAAAGATCCGCGCCTGAATGATGTCTCTATCACTGGCGTCAATGTGAACCGGGATACCAGCCGGGCAGAGGTCTATTACAGCATCCTCCCCCCGATGGTAGCTGGCGATGCAACCCTCTCTGATCTCGGTACCGGAGGAGGAATAGAGGAACAGAAGCAGAGAAGAGAAGATATCCAGGAGACCTTGGATGGTGCTGTCGGCTGGTTGAGGGGCAAGTTGGCCCCCACGCTCCACCTGCGCCATATCCCCAAACTAACTTTTATCTACGATCCATCTCTAGCCGAGGGTGCTCATATAGAATCTCTGTTGAAGCAATTACAGACAGAGGAAGCGCGCCAATGAAGATCAATCCACGCTTATTAGCTGCAGCCAGAGAACTATTGGGGAAAAGCCAACGGCCGCTCTTACTCGCCCACCCGCGCCCCGACGGCGACACTGTCGGTTGCACATTGGCCCTGCGGTTAGCTTTACAACATCTGGGCAAAGAACCGCAGATAGCTTGCCCGCACCCTATCCCTGCCACGATGTCCTATCTACCCGGCGCGGAGGAGTTTCGCACCGAGGTACCGGCAGATGCTGATATTGATCTGGTGATCGCCATCGATATGAGCGACCTCCAACGGACCGGCGGCCTCTATCACGAGTCCTGGCGCGGGCGCATCCCGCTCTTGGTCATTGATCATCACGAGACCAACGACGGCTTTGGTGATGTGAGCATCATCGCGCCGGAGGCCGCAGCGACAGCGTTACCTATGCTGGCCTTGATCAGCGCGTTGGACGTGCCGATCGGACGCAACATCGCCACCTGCTTGTTACTGGCGACCCTCACCGATACGCGCGGGCTGCGCACCTCGGCCACCACGCCCGAAGTCCTCTCCCTAGTAGCCGATCTGGTGACAGCCGGGGGCGATTATCTGGGCATCATGCAGAAGACGTTAGATTCCGTCCCTTACCTTCAAATGCGTGGTTGGGGAGTAGCGCTGAACCGTTTGCAACTAGAAGACAGGCTGGCTTGGATCACCTTCCCTCTGGCGGAGAAAGAGGCTCTGGGCATCGAAGATCACGATGATCTAGGCCTGGGTAATTTGATCAGCCGCGTAGCAGAAGCGGATATCAGCGCAACTTTCTTGGAAATGCGTGATGGGAGCGTGAAGATCAGCTTTCGCGCGCGACCGGGGTACAACGTCGCGCAGATCGCCAAAAAACTGGGCGGCGGCGGGCATCGTCAAGCCGCCGGCTGTTCAGTCAAGGGGCCACTGGAGAACGCCACCGAGCAAGTGCTGCCATTAGTGCGCGAAGAGCTAAACAAATTGGGGCGCTAGGCTTGCACCGTCGTCTGCTTGACTCCACTGAAAAAACATCTCGCCACAAAGACGCAAAGACACTAAGAAAAAATAATTTCCTGAGGGTCAAGTATTAAAATCTCTGTGGTATCTTCTCAATAAGTAGGGGGAAACATTCCAGCCTCTATCATTCGCACCACAGAAGCACAGAGAACCCGGAGAGAAAAATAAAAAAACTCTGTATCCTCCGTGTCTCTGTGGTGAAAACTGCCCCCAAATATTGAGATGATACAAATCTCTGTGCTCTTTGCGCCTTCGTGGTGAAATACCTGGTTTTTACAGTAGAGTCAAATTTGTTTATTCATATCAGGAGAAATTTCTATGAACGATGAACAAACCCGCTCTCTCAGAACGACTTTGTTCGGGCTGC
>JAIOSN010000350.1 GCA_021107605.1 Anaerolineae bacterium
GCAATTACGAGGCGCCACTGTCAAGGCGGAGACCAGCGACGGGATCGTAACCCAAACATATATCTTCATGCCGCACCGTATCAACCAGGGTGGAGAGAAAGTCCGCTTGGGATATTCTTATCCTTATGACGCCGAGGCGGTTGAGAAAGCCGTCTACGAGAATGCTTACATGGATCACAAATGGTGGCGTGATGAGGAAGGCTTAGCCCATGAGGAGGTCCAACGAATTCCCTGGCATGAGCTGATAGTAATGCAAGGGCCGGAAATTCTAAAGCAAATTATCGCCAAATACAAATGCAATGAACTCCACTATAGCAAGAAGGATCCAAACCCACGAGTGGCGATCGCCGGGGCATTTGTAAAGGGACTGCGTGCAGAAATGCGCCCCCTGGGAATCGACTTGATAGGAGGCGGCATCAGCAACATCACCATCTCGGAGAAGGTAGAAGCGCAACGGATTGAGAATTGGAAAGCCAAATGGAAGGCCAAGATCGAATTGGAGGTCGGCAGGGAAGAAGCGGCGGTGACACTCTCCCTAGAGAACATCTGGGCCGAGGCGCAGCTTGACGTATTGCAAGAGCTAGTTGATATTCTCGCCGATAGTTCCGTGACCAGAGAAACGGCCGCCTTCCAATTGCTCAGTGCCCTACATGGTAATCCTCCCACGATGACAAATGTACAGGACAATATCCCTGCTTTTGCCTGGTCATTGCTCAGACGCGGGGTAGGAAATGAATAAGGGACAGGAGGCTGGAATGGATAAACTACGCTCACTAGAGCAACATTACTCACTGCTTTGGGCGCCGCTCCTGATGGGAGTTCTATTATCAATTGATGCGCTGGTCGTTCTCATGGCCGGAGGCGATCTCTCCCAATTCGGGTGGGCGGTTCTGATAAGTCTGTTGAGCGTCCTCATTGCCTGGTGGATAGCAGTATACTTTGTGCAATCATTCTATCAAGTGGAGACGTTTTCTGCCGCAGCAGCCTTCCTCCGCCGCCGGATCTTTGGGCAGCTGGCTACGCGACCCTTCCTAATTGTCAAAGAGGGCCGGATTGCACTGGGTGAGGATCTTGTGCGGAAAATAGGCGGGCCGGCCACGTTGATCCTCTACGCGGATAGCGCGGTAGTTCTAGAACAAGCCGGCCGGTTGACTCGTATCTTCCGGGGCCCAGAAACCTTAAAGCTGAAGCCTTTCGAGAGAGTCTGGGATGTGCTGGATCTGCGCCCTCAGAGTTGGCCCTTTGAGGTGAACGCTAGAACCAAAGATGGGATTCCCATAAAATATGAAGCCAATGTTCAATTTCAACTTGATGCGGGGGAGGAGGCCGTGCTCAAAGCCGCCCGGCAAAAATGGATCCGCGACGCGACGCGGAGTGAGCCGGATCGCTTGATGATCTGGACCAAACGGGTAATCATCAGCAATACGGAGGGCGGGTTCCGGGCTATTTTAGCTTGCTATGAGTTAGATGAGCTCTTGGATGTCGTAACCCGCATGGAGATTCGTAAAAAACTATTAGCTAAATTAACCGGCGCAGTTGAAGGGTTAGGCGCCAAGATAATAGATGTACAACTGGGTGATATTCGCCTTGAGGATCAGATCTTAGATCAGTGGATCGACACTTGGCGGGCTGAGCGTCGGAAAGTAATGCACATCAAGGTCGTCAGAAGTGGCATAGCTAAACGAGCTAAAGCACTTGAAAAGGCCCGAGGGAAAGCGCGTAAGGCAATTTTCAAGAAAACCATGGAGACCCTCACCAAGATGCATGATAAAGGAACAGACAACCCAGAGCAGGCTGTTATTCTCAGTTTTATTGAAGTCATTGGGAAAATAGCCCCGCAGCTCCTGGTCACACGACCAATTGATATTCTCACAATCACGGATGCGGTGGCGGAACACGTAAAATCTCCACCTGCGCAGGTTGAATAATGCTCTAATCTTGATCGTCGTCATCGCCTCCTAAAGAGCAGCCCCGGTTTTTGCCGGGGCTGCTCTTTTGTTATCCGGGTGGAATTGGGTTGTTCTCGTGTCACTGTGTCTACCCAGCAGAGTTGACAGTTTCTCTGCACGCTGTATAATTATACGCTGTAAAAGTTACAGTGCGCAGGAGAGCAGATGTCACGTCCCAAACAGAGTAAGGCCGAGATAGCCACCATGCGCGAGCGCATCTTGGATGCGACGTTTGAGTTATTGACCGAGCAAGGGCCCCAGACCTTGAGCGTCAGAGCCATCGCCGAGCAGGTAGGAGTTTCGCACATGACGCTCTACACGTACTTTGAGAACCGCGACGCAATTTTCCGCGCGCTACGGGAGCGGCAGCGGGGCAAGAAGTGCAAGCGCCGCGCGGCACAATTACGAGAAGCGCAATCCGGCGATCCCTGCGCGGTGATGCGCGAAGTGCTGGCCTCCTACGGACAGCTGGCTGAAGAACATCCCCGCCTCTATCAATTCCTCTGGGTCCATACCGATGCGCACGCCACTCAGCACCATAAAGAGCATCGTTTTGCATGCAACCTGAACCATCTGGCTGCGCTGATCGAAATTGGCATGGAGCGAGGATTCTTTCGCCGGTTAGCTCCCGACTTAGCCGCCGCCATCATCTTCTCTTTTGTCAACGGGCCGTTGATCCTCTATCATAGTGGTCACTTGCAGGATAGAGAACGCCTGCGTGCCATCGAAGCCGAAGCATTGGCTACGGCGTTAACCTATTTGAAAAAGAAGGAATGCTAACGTGAATAAACTGAAACGCTTACTGAAATTTGTAAATCCTTATCGCAAAGAAGCCACTTGGGCCTTGATGTTGCTCATCGTCGTCATCCTCGTCGATCTAAGTCTGCCGCGCTTGATTCAACGGCTGATTGATCAGGGCGTGACAGCGGGCAATATGCACGTCATTCTGACCACTTCCTTACTAATGATTGGGTTAGCCACGCTCAATGCGCTGATGATGATCGGCAACACGATCTTAGCGGCGCGGGTCTCGCAGAACTTCGCCGCCGACCTGCGCAGCGCGCTCTTCCAGCAGGTGCAAACTTTCTCTTTTGGGAACCTAGATCAGCTGCGCACTGGTGAGTTAATGGTGCGCCTGACCAGCGATGTGAATACGATCCAGATGATGATCTTGCTTGCCCTGCGCATCATGACCCGCGCTCCTTTACTGATGTTGGGGAGTAGCGTGCTCCTGGTCGTGACCAGTCCCCGTCTGGCGCTGATCGTGGCGGTCTTCTTGCCAGTA
>JAIOSN010000191.1 GCA_021107605.1 Anaerolineae bacterium
ATCACCAGGAATTGCATACTGACCAGGATCAAGAGAAAGCCTAAAAAGAAGAGGGGACGCCCTCCGATAGTGTAAGCGTGGAATGCTGCCCAGCCGCCCAGCACGCCGCGGACGAGCTTGGTAAGCGCCAGCGCGCCATCAATCAAGACGCCCAGCAGACCGCTGAGCAGCGCAATCGCCCCAAAGAGACGCATCGGGCTGCGAAAGAAAACCAAGAGGAAAGAGACGGTGATCAAATCCAAGATGACACGCGGTGTGCGGGAAAACGCCCCGTACTTGGACTTTCCAAAGCGCCGGCTCCGGTCAGTGACCGGAGCCTCCGCCACGCGCGCGCCCACCATGCTGGCCATCTCTGGCAAAAAGCGATGTAATTCACCATAGAGCCGGATGTTTTTGGTTAGCTCGGCGCGAAAGACCTTGAGAGAACAACCCCGGTCATGGATAGCGAGCTCCGTAACACGGCTGATAATCAGATTCGCGCTCTTCGAGAGCAATCGCCGGAGAAACCCCTCCTGGCGCTCAACGCGCCACCCGACCACCATATCGAGCTGCTCCGCCCACAATTTCTCCACTAGGCAGGCGATATCCGCCGGATCATTTTGCCCATCAGCGTCTAAGGTGACGATCAACTCCCCTTGCGCAAAATCGAACCCGGCGGCAAACGCGGCCGTCTGCCCAAAATTACGGCGGAAACGGACCACCTTCACACGCTTGTCGGCGACATGGAGTTCCTGCAAAACTCCATAGCTGCCATCCCGACTACCGTCATCCACAAAGATCAGCTCGTAACGCGCGGTCAGGGTGGACAGCACAGCCGTCAATTCCTCATACAGCGCCGTCAAATTCTCCGCTTCGTTATACACCGGGATCACGGCAGAAATTTCCACCGGCTCCACCGTCCGCGCTCTCAGATCAATCATCAGATGTCAACTCCTTGGTATTGAAAATCACGTAAACAATTCCGCCCAACGCGCCCACCACCAAATTGGTCACTGCGTAATTAGCCAGCGAGAGCGCCATCGCCGTGACCTCGGAGACGCCCACCGCCCCGAAGAACAGAATATAGGTCTGCTCGCGCACCCCCAAGCCGCCAATGGAGATAGGCAATGCCAACGAGAAGGAGATCAGCGGGGTGAAGAGGAGGAAAACGGTCAGCGGCAGCTGGAGATCGAAACTGAGCGCCACCAACACGTTAAAGGCGATCAAGAGCAGATCAAAGACGAGCGAGACCAGACAAGCGCGTCCCAATGCCGGGTAGCCCAGTTGGGAGATGGAACGGTAAAAGCGTTCCATCTTCTCCTGGCCGGGCAACCGCACACGGGTACCGAGCCAGGGCACCAACGGCGAGGCCAGCACCAGCCAACCGCCAAGCACTCCCACAACCGCGCTAACGGCGATCAACGGCAACCAACCGGCCGGCAGCAAATCCGCGCTGAAAGGCAACGCCAGCAGCGCCAGCAGAAAGAGCACCCAGAGGCCGGTCGCGCGATCCACCAGCGTCGTGCCGATAGCCTCTGGAGCGCGGTCGGTGCTCTGCGCCAGTTCCGCCATCTTGACCGCGTCCCCACCCAAGCCGCTGGGCAGGAAGATATTGAAGAAGGAGCCGACAAAATAGAGGTAAACGAGCCGTCTCAGCGGAACTTCAATCTCCAGCGCGCGGAGCAAGACCTGCCAGCGCACGGCACGCAACGCCGTTCCCGCGACCATCAACAGCGTGGCCGCGAGCAGATAGCCCCAGCGCGCCTTTCGCACCACCGCCCAGAACTGCACCAAGTCAATCTGGAAGCAGAGCAAGTAGACCAACAGTCCCAGACTAATGATTACCTTCAACAAAGTAAATGGAATCTTCGTGCGTTTCATCCACACTCCAGAGTTGAGAGTTACAAGTTAAAAGTTGCAAGTTAGAAATCTAACAACCAAAGGCTCAATGTCATTAAGATAAGACCTCCGCGGTCTCTGGTAGCGCTGCCCAGTAGCAAACCACGGCGTATTTGCGGTAAATTTCTTTCGGGAGAGGGTCACAGTAGACCTCTGAGGTCTGGTCAGGGACTTAACTGAATGACATTGGCCAAAGGCTAACCGCTAAAAACTAACAGCTAATGGCTAACCACTAACTACTCCCCAATGATCTTGACCAGCACGCGCTTGCGACGGCGGCCATCGAACTCAGCGTAGTAAATCTGCTCCCAGGGGCCAAAATCCAACCGGCCATTGGTCACAGCGACCATCACCTCACGCCCCATCACTTGACGCTTGAGGTGCGCGTCCCCGTTATCCTCGCCGGTGCGATTGTGCCGATATCGACTAATAGGCGCGTGCGGAGCCAACCCCTCCAACCACTCCTCATAATCCTGCAACAGTCCCCGCTCAGCATCATTGATGTAGACCGAGGCAGTTATATGCATTGCATTGACCAGACAAAGCCCCTCCCGAATGCCACTCGCGCGCAGACATTCCGCCACCTGCGCCGTGATGTTGATAAACTCCCGGCGCGTCTCCGTGCGGAACCATAACTCTTTTCGATAGCTCTTCATACAATCCTCCTCCGTTTTCATCTACTGAACCAGTGCCAGTATAGAACAATTTGGGGAGATGGGTAGTGCTCAGTCAAGTAGTCGAGTAGTCGTTAGTCGGGTGGTCGTTAGTCAGATAGTCATTAGTCAGATAGTCGTTAGTCAGGTGGTCGTCAGTCGAGTAATTGTTAGTCAGATTAGCGAACAGAGTGAGAAAACCTGTATAATCTGCGTAATCTGTGGATGACATTTAACTCGGCCGAGCGTTGTCATTCCGAGCCAGCGGAGCGCTAGCGACGCACCAGCGAGGAATCTGCCACGTCCGTTGAGAATTTTGAACCGGAAAAGGGAGATTCCCCGACTACGCTCGGCCTACGGTGACTAGTCCACGTAGGTGGACTTCGTAATGGTAGCCGCGACTTTAGTCGCCAGGCGAGCTAGCGCGTCGCCGGAGAGCGACTTCCCATAGCCCTGGGCCGTCTGGCAAGAGCAGTCGCCAGGCAGCGGCTACAGGGGCGACGAGTGTCAGGGCATGAAGTACCCTGGCTACGTAGCGGTACCAGCTCAAGCCGGCTAGCCCCGTTTACGGGGCGTGGCTGCGTAGCCCGTGGTCTTTAGCCACGGGCGGTGACCTAAATTTCCACTCTCCACTTTCTGCGCTATAATCCGGCTCGTACCAGCTCACTCCACAAAGAGCCAAAGGAGCCTCACTTTCAATGAACACGTTCAAAAATAAAACCCTAATAACCCTAAACCACCGGCCCCCTCAGAGATGAAACGTAACTTCACTCTAGGCCACCTCTGGGCGCTGACCACACTCGCTGGCATCTTCACGTTCGTCAACACCCACCCTATCCGCCCCCATGATTTCTGGTGGCACCTCAAAATCGGCGCGGAGATTGTGACTACGCGACAAATCCCGGCAGTAGATACCTTCTCCCTCACGCAAGCTGGCGCACCCTACACCTACTGGGTCTTCTGGCTGATGGAATCCGCGTTCTATCTCCTCTACCGGCAAGGCGGCCCGGCGCTGATCATCTGCGCCCAGAGCCTCTGCCTCACACTGGCCTACGGGCTGGTACTCTGGAACGCCCAGCAGCGCACCCATAGTTGGCGGATCGCGGCCCTCGTCACCTTCTGCGCCGCCGCGCTGGGCATCCAAGATTGGAACGTCCGCCCGCAAGTCATCGCTTTCCCGCTGGCCGCCCTGCTGCTGATCGCCATCCAAGCCTACCGGCGGCGGCCCCGCTGGTGGCTCCCTCTCTGCTTCCCGCTCTGCATCTGGGTCTGGGTCAACAGTCATGGCACCTTTCCCATCGGCTTCGTCTTAATGTTCTTATGGTTGGCGGATGAAAGTTGGCAGCTACTCCACGCACATCTCGCGAAAGCCACGGAACGCCCCACCCCACCGTGGGGGCCGCTCGTCGCACTCCTCGCGTCCGCCGGCGCCGCCCTACTTACGCCCCAAGGTTACGGCATCATCGGTTACGTGGTGCAGATGGGCGGCGACCCGCGCATCCAGCACCTGGTACCAGAGTGGGCGCCGCCCACTTTCGCCACGCCGGGAGGGACACTCTTCTTGCTCGCCTTGCTCGGCAGCGCAGCGGTGCTGGCCCTCTCCCCGCGCCGCCCCACCCTCTACCAGCTAGGCATATTTCTAGGCTTCGCCTTCTTGGGATTGCACACTTCGCGTGGTAGCATCTGGTTTGGTCTGGTCATGGCCCCCATCTTAGCGGAACACCTGGCATTGCTGGCACAAGCCACCACCACGCTCTTCAACCGCAGCGAGGCGCAATCCAATCAAGGCTCTCCCCTGCTCAACACACTGCTGGCAAGCGTCTTGCTAGCAGCCGCGCTGGTCACGCTGCCCTGGTTCAAAACCAACCTGCCGCTCCCGGCAGAAAAAGCGGGGCTCCTCTCCACCGAGACGCCGGTAGAGGCCACCCGCTTCTTGTTGCGAGAAAAACCACCCGGCCCACTCTTCCACGAACTGGCCTACGGCAGCTACTTGATCTGGGCCGCCGCGCCGGAGTACCGCGTCTTTGTGGATACGCGGATCGAGCTCTATCCGCTGGAAATCTGGGAGGATTATCTAGCCATCGCGCAAACCAATGAGGATTGGGAAGCAGAGCTGGCAAAGTACGGCATGCAGACGCTCATGCTAAGCCGCGTCAAACAACCGGCGCTGATCGAGGCAGCGAGGCAATCAACGGAGTGGGGAATTATCTACGAGGATGAACAGACGGTGATCTTCACTGATAAGCCTGGCGAATAGCCCCCTATCCATTTTGAGCTTGCTG
>JAIOSN010000106.1 GCA_021107605.1 Anaerolineae bacterium
ACAGGCTGTCGTTTATAAGGGCTCCAAAGCCCCTGATACCAGCTGAATACGGCGGGCTTTGACATTTTAAGGTACTAATCAAACTCTCGGAATTCTCCGAGTTTGTTTCGGTTGTCAAAAGTCCAATTTCAGGAAGTGAAATCTAAAATCACTACAACTGATTGGCAAGTTTTAGGTGGGCTTGCTTCCTTTGAGGATCCGCTAGATTTTGGGAACTTACTTACAATAACGGAATTGTCAACTTTTGAATTAGAAGCTGCTTTAGAACGATTGAGCGTATATTCTCTTGTAAACACGACGGGGTCAAGTGGACCTTATTCAATATATCCTTTAACCCGTCGGTTCGTATTGAATGAATTATCTTCTTCGCTGGATGGAATGAGATTTATTTCACGAAATACTTTTTATGTTAATGTTGGACGCTTTTTAGAGCAGGCTGGTTTTGTAGTGAGGCCTATGGTGGATAGGCTAATGTACCGCTGTGATAATATACCTGACGCGATGCGGCGTTTGTTACCCAAATTAGTCTATGTTCATGTGACACAGAGCGAAGTCAATGCTAATAATATTTTGGAAATACGGCGCGAGGTGCAAAAAATAGAGCCTAACGCGCAAGTGGTTTTATTGGTAACAGATCACTCTCCTACGGATCAAGGTTGGGCTCAAATTGGTACATTAAGTATGGCAGGATTCAAGATTTTACCTATTGAACGCACTCTAGTTCAATCTGGCATCGAAAGTAAACACGCTTATTCCTTATTGTTAACAGAAATAGAGAAGCGTTTAGGAAAAGACTATGATCCTTACGATGTAAGAGATCCTGTTGCAGGAGCTTTTAGTTTTTTTGGGCGTGACCCTTTCATTGAAGATGTCTTGCGAAGATCCATAGAAAGGCACCCGGTGGGTATTTTCGGCCTACGTAAGTTAGGTAAAAGTTCAGTGATTCAGGCTCTGCGAGATCGCGCGTCATTTCCTGTTGCTTTGGTTAATCTACAATTAACAGGTCAAGCGGCGCTTGAAAAGGTCTGCAAGCGGATATTAAAGCAATGGTCGCAATGGATGCAAGTACACTATGATTTGGATTGGCAACCGCCACCATTAAAAATAGATCAACCCATGATTGGATTTATTGACGCAATTGCTAATTTGCTTCAATCGCTTGAGAGCCAAAAAGGCCCAGTACGGGTAGGTCTATTTTTGGATGAGATAGAACTTTTGATTCCAAGTGCGGGTGATAACCAAAAACTGGTACGTTATTTGACATTTATGCGTACTCTACGTGGACTAGTTGATGAGGATGATCATTTTTCGTTTATTGTTGCTAGTTTGAATCCTTCTGTTAATCGTATTAATGCATGGAATGATGAACAAAATCCTACCTTTAACCTTTTCCAGGAAATCTATCTACCGCCTTTAGCAAATGATGACTGTATTCAGATGGTTCGTAATATTGGACAGCAGGTACGTTTGAGTTACAGTGTTGATACTCTCCAAATTATAGTGGACTTAAGCGGTGGACATCCTTTTCTGGCGCGGCAGTTTTGCAGTTTGCTTTACAAGCAGCGAGGTCGCCAGCCGGGGCAGATTGAGGCCGCCGCTATCCCTGCTGCGGTCGAGCACTTTATCTACGACGAGCAGACCGTGACCCACCTGGATGCCGGCATCTGGCAAGACGCCGGAAACCCGGCGCTGTGGGGCGAGGAGCAAGCCCAAATTAACCAGGCTTTGTTGCTTGAACTGGCGCGGGCGGATGGCCCCGTGCCGCAGGATAGGCTGCTCGACAGCCCCAACGCCGACCTGCGCCGCACCGCGCTCATCAACCTGGAGCGTTTCCATTTCATCCACCAGCCTGAGCCAGGGGCCTATGCCCTGCGTTACGGGTTGCTGCGCACCTGGTTGCGCCGGCGCAAACTGGGATTGGAGTAAAGCAATGCCGCGAGAAAACCCATTCTACTACAATCTACCCACCCGCCCGGAGGATTTCCTGGGCCGTTGGCCGCTGGTAGACGAGATCGTCGCCGACCTGTGCCGCGCCCGCTCCGACTCCTGGGCCGTGATTGGCGGGCGGCGGTTTGGCAAGAGCAGCGTGCTCAAGGCAGTTAAGACACGGTTGGCAGGTCACCTGACCAATTGTGACGCGGGAGATTGGCTCGTCTTTCCCCTGCTCGTGGACCTCAAGCGTTGCCAGCCAACCAGCGAGCAGCACATCTATGTCTGCATCCTGCGCTACCTCCATCGCGCACTGCAACGCAGCCGTGCTTTGAATTGTGATCTTGCCGCGACGGAGCTGCACGCAATTGTTACACAAGACCGCGACGCGCTCTCCTTTTTCCAGTTTGAAAACGTGTTGGAAGACCTGGTCCGGCGGATGCAAAGCCCATTCCGTCTCGTGCTGCTGCTCGACGAAGTGGAATCTATGACAGATTTCGACTGGTCAGAGACCCTATTCAACCAACTGCGCGCGCTGATCTATGATGGCCTATTGGCTGACGTCGTCAAACTGGTGCTGACCGGCTCTGCAAACGTGATCCGCGCCCGCCATGCCGGGTCGCCGCTGCTCAACGCCGTCAAGATCGAACATTTGGCCTCCTTTGCCGAGGCTGACTTGCAGACCCTGATCGCGCGCGGCGGCGAGATGTCCGGTCAAGCCGCTGCTGCTGTGCGGGCGCAGAGTGGCGGGCATCCATTCATCGCCCAATACCTGCTGCACCACTTGTGGGATGCTGGGCTGGCGCGAGCGACGACAGCACAGGTCGAGCAAGTCGCGCGCCAGATGCGGCAAAAGCGCGCCGCCGACTTGCAAGGTTGGTGGGAGTCCGTTGGTGATAGCGGGCAGTGGGCCTACGCTGTTCTGGCGGCTGCCCAGGACTGGTTGGACGAGCGCTCATTGTTGGCCCAAGTCCAGAACACCGGCCAACCCCTGGGGCAGGGATTATCCGCCCTTTGTTATCACGGTTTGGTCATACGCGATGAGAGCCGGCAGCGCTATCGTGTTGCTGGCGATCTGTTCCTCGATTGGTTCGTGCTCAACGGCGCAAAACGGCTGGCAGAATCAAACACACAGCCCCCGGGCGCGCTGGTTATCATCAAGCATCTTGAGCAACACGTAGGCGCACTGACCAACATCGCCGGTGATGTGAGCGGCCCGGTGGCCTCCGGGCAATTCGAGAGCGCGGCAGCGGTCGGTGGTGGCGAGGCTACTGACTGTCGTGGGGAGACCCCTGAGTGATGACTTGGTCTGCTCCATATCAGGGAGACGAAGCGGTCATTGGGGGTGAGGAAGTCTTGTGGATGACTTGAAAGATTTAGCGAGTCTCGTAGAAGAGTTGCGCGCCGGCGATCTATCTTGTTTGCCGGAACTGATGGCAGCGCTGAAGGAGCACTCGCCGGAGGCCGTCATTTCAGTGCTCGAAGCGCACGGGCTGCAGATCACGGGCGATGGTAATATCGTCGGATCGGGCAATGTTGCCATTGTTGTCAAAGGAGAGTTCCCGGCCCTGGCGGCTCAGTTGGCTAGGCTGGCCGAGCAGACGCAGCGTGCGGAACAGGCGGAGCAAGCGGCGAGCCTGTTCGGACAAGCTGCTATGCTTCTGGAGCGTGGTCAGGTGCGCGGCGCGCTGGGTGCGCTGGCTAAGTTGCACTCCATTGACACCCACTACCCTGGCTCGGCCGAGTTGCTTCAACGAGCAAAGCGTCTGCGAACTTGGCGGCGATTGGGGATTGCTGCGTTGATCGCTTTGGGCTTGCTGGCGGTCATCTGGCTGGCATGGTCAATCTGGCAAGAGAACCGGCCACTGGAATGCGTTGGCGAAATCCCCGTATCAGAGAAGGGCGTTCTCGCCTCAGCCGCCCAGCCCGATGCCGATGGAACGCGCTGGTGGGTCGGGATGTCTGGGGGAGGGCTGGAAACTTTTACCGCAGGCTCTTCCCGGGTCTCTTATGATTCCCAAGATTTGGTGGCCGATACGGTCTCGGCGCTGGCGGTGGATGAACAGAACAAGCGGATTTGGGTTGGAACGTCGGGAGGCGGCCTGACGGTCTTGAGCCAGGACAGTCAACAGGCGGATTGGCGTTCCTACACACCGGCGGCGAGCTATACGCGGGCGGGTAAAGGCGGTCTGCCTGGCTGTCGCATCAGGAGCATATACCTGGATGGCGAGCGGGTGTACGTGGGAGCTTTGGATAGCGATGGTTTGGGCATTCTGCAATCTGGCAAGCAGTGGCGCGTTCTGCCTCCCCCTGAAGGCTGGAAGGAAGGCGTCTACTTTATCGCGTACAGTATGGCAAAAGGGCCTAACGGCGCGCTGTGGGTGGGGACGAATTATGGACTGTATCGTCTGAGCGGAAATGATTGGTCGCGACCGTATCAGCCGCCCTGGGACACCGGAACCCCCGGAGCCGTGCGCTCAGTCGCTGTAGATGAGGACGGAGTCATTTGGATTGGTATGAAAAGAGAAGGGTTGGCCTTGTACGATGAGCGCCTGGCCGATACTCCCTGGATTGGGCCAATCACCACGAACGATGGTCTTGCCTCCGACGAGGTGGAAGCTATCGCCCTTTCACCGGCGGGCGACGGCGCTTTGATCGGCACGGAGGCGGGGTTGAACGTATGCCGGTGGAAAGGAGGGAGCCGAACGACACTTGAATGTGAGGTAATCCGTGTAACCGATTTGATCGGAGTGCCGATTCATAGCTTGACTATCTCGCCGGAGGGCAAGAAAGTGCTCGTCGGCACCGCTGATCGACCGCTTATTTACTCATTGTCTGCTTTATGGTAGGCCGTCAGACAGCAGCATAATCAGGAGGTGTGTAATGACTTGGCCGTTTGTGGATTTTAAGAAGGAAAAAAATCTTGATCCCAATGATGAGGGATATGAAGATACAATCAAGAATCGCTTGGGGGACTTTGCGCTTTGGCGCATCGTTGTTTGGGATCCGAGTCACTGGATGATGATTCGCGTCGGCAACAGTCAGCTCTATACCCAGAGATCGATAGTTGGCGTGGAAGTCAAGGAACTCGAGGAAGTAGCAGCCGCACAGTACGTGGATGATGGTGACCACATTCTATTTTTCCCCATGGATCAAAAAGGGTTATGCCCGCGAGCCTGGTTTGAAGCAGCGTGGTCATTCCTCGAGCATTTCCGCTCGAACTTTTGCTTCTACCCGCAGGAAGCGTTCATGTACAAGAACGTCACCCTGATTGGGCCGCCGCTGGGCACACGGCGCGGGGTTGCGCAGGAAATTGAGGATGTGCTTAAAGACAACGATTGGCGCCAGGTGGAGCGCATCTGGTGTAGCAGCGCTTATGATTTGGAAGCGGTCCTGAAACGTCGCATTAAAGAAGGTGTGCGCTTCCGTGGAAAAGACGAATTAGCGCCGGAAGCGGATCCTGGTTAACATAGTCGGCCCTCACGCTGCCTAATGCTGGGTGTGGGGGCCGACCTACCCGATCAGTAGAAGGAGTACCAACGATGAGTGAAACGTTCAAACGTGGTTTGCGGGCGTGGTCGAGGCTACCGTGATGACGTAGAAGGAGTACCAACGATGAGTGAAACGTTCAAACAGGGATACGCCCTCGTCGTGGGCGTCGGTGCCGACCTGCCCAACACTGTGGACGACGCCGTAGGTCTGGCGAACATCCTCGAGGACCCCGCCCGCTGCGCCTATCCGCCGGAGCAGGTGCAATGTCTCACCGGCCCGGCGGCGACCCGCGACGCGGTACTCGCGGCGCTGGACGCACTGGCACAGCATACAGACGCTGAGGCCACCGTTGTGGTCTACTTCTCTGGGCACGGTTACAAGGTCTCTACCTCGGTGGATAATCTCTACTTCCTGATGCCCCATGGCTATGATCTCAGCAAACTCAAGACTACGGCCATAAAGGGCACGGAGTTCGCGGCCAAACTACGCGCCATCCCCGCGAAGAAGCTGCTCGTGCTACTCGATTGTTGTCACGCCGGCGGCGTTGGGGATGCCAAAGCGCCGGGGTTGGAACTGGTCAAGTCGCCGCTGCCACCGGAGGCTGCGGCCCTGTTGGCCGAGGGGAGCGGCCGGGTACTCATCGCCTCGTCGCAGGAGAATGAATTCTCGTTTGCCGGCAAGCCCTACAGCGCCTTTACGCTGGCCCTGATCGAGGCGTTGGCCGGGACTGGCGTGGCGAAGAAGGATGGCTACGTGCGCGTGGCCGACGTAGCGTTGCACGCCCGCCAGGTGGTGCCGGGGCGCACCAAGCAGCGGCAGCATCCGATTCTCCACTTTGAGCACGCCGACAACTTTGTGCTGGCCTACTACGCTGGCGGCGACGCGCAGCCCAAAGGTTTGCTGTTTCCGGTCGAGTCGGTGGAAATCGAGCCTGAACCGGGCGCGTGGCGTGTGGGTGGGGATATGGTCATGGGGGACAAAACCACTGTCTTTGACCAGCGCGGGCAGACGGTGGAAACCCAGACCAACATTGCGGGCAACGTCCATGGCCCGGTGCTCTCCGGGAAGTTCGCCGGTCCCGTCGCCGTGGGCGGCGGCGAGGCGGTAAACCTGCGCAGCTCACAGGGCGCGGTCTACAAGCCCAGCGCGCCGGTCAAGCAGCATTTTGGCGATAGCATCACCATTCGCGGCGACGGCAATGTGGTGGGTGACGGCAGCGTCGTCCAGGTGACGAAGAGCGCGCCGCCGGAGCCCGTGTCTTCGGTAATAACACCCGCCGCGCTGCGTCACCGCTTGCGCCGTCTGGACAGCGTCGAACTTGAATCGCTCTGCCTGGATCACTTTCCCGTGGTCTATGATAAATTCACGCGCGGTTTGCAGCGGGGCGAGATGCTTAACTTGTTGTTGGATCACTGCCGGCGCAATCCCGAAGAGGGGACGCGGCTGGCGCTGTTGCTGGCGTAGCCGCGATTTCCCAAGCGCGTAGTGGCTACGGCGCTCACCTTGAAAGGCGCTCCCGCCAGGCGCAGGGTGCTGCCCACCCACCGTGGCGCGAAATCGGCCAGCAAACGTTGCGTGAGGCCGGTCGAGATGCTGGTCAGGCGTAGATAGCAGGGATGCCCGGCTGGCAGGTGTACCTCTCCGCCCGGCGCGCGGACGCCGGGTGTGCCCAGCGGCGAGAGCGTAAAAGGTTTGCGAGCGTCGGGCGCGTGGAGTTGCGCGGCCCAGACGGGATCGTCTTGGTGCACTTCCTGCAAAAACCAGGCGTGCGCGGCGCGGCCCAAAAAAGCAGGGACCATCACCACATGTGTGGGTTTGAGGGTCAAAACAATGGTCGTCGGCATGAGGTACTCCGGTAGTTAATTAGTCAGGTGGTTGATAGTCGGGTAGTCGATAAAGGTGCGGGAATGGTGCTGAGTAATAAGCAATCATACCTTGGTATGCGCGTTTTGTCACTTGCTCCTTGTGCGTGCCCTCACGGGGGGAGCGATAAAGGGATTGGTGATTAGGGATACGGGATTAGGGGGAGAGACAGTAGACGGTAGACAGGTGGTCGGCAGAGGCACGGGAACGATAAAGCGAGGAAGCGAAAAAGCGAGGGACCGGTGATTAGTGACGTGGGATTAGGGGGAGGGGGTTTCCCTGCACGCTAGCTCTGGCTAGAGGATTTGCCATTTGCTATTTGTTGATTTGCCTATTACCAGGTTGCCAATAGCTCCCGCACTCGCCGGATGAAATCTCCGGGCCGCAAAACGGCCACCCGGGGATGACCGGGCTGAAAATGACGGACGTTAAAGGTAACTAACCAGGGACATTTTTCACGCACGGCGGCGACCAGGATCGGTAAGTCTTTTTCATCCGCCGCCCCCGCATAAGTGACCAACTCTTCCGGCTGAGGGTTAGGCACAACTTGCAAAGAGCGACTCACTAACAGTCGAAAGGTAGGCAGGGCTTGAGGAAGTTTAGCTGCTAGATTGCGCTCGGCCTCGGTGATCACTTGCTGCGAGGTAAGGGCCTCGATCAAGGTAATCTCGGCCAGTTGCAGAACCACCAAACTAGCACTGTGCTCACTGGGGGAAGCGGCTCCCGCGAAGAGCACATCGGCATCTACGAAGAGCCGGGGCTTAGGATAGGGGGTCTGCGGCATAGGTTTCTTGATGATATTGTTCACGTTGCTCTCGCAGACTAGTCAACAGCTCGGCGACACTCAACCCAGCCTCCAGCCGTACTTTTTCAATTTCGCGGGTCAGCTCGGGCACCAGCGGCACCAACGGCGTCAGTACAAAGATGCCCCCCAGATCCACCACCCGAAACGCATCCTCGGTTTGAATGTTATACTTCTTCCGCAACTCCACCGGTAATGTCATCACGCCGCACTTGCGGACTTGGATCGTCATCCCCATAGCCCCCTCCTGTGCCTAACGCTGCTTATCTGCTCTTGCTGATTTTCTGCCTACATCGTACCACACAAGAAATGAGAGGGCAAGGAAGCGAGAAGGCGAGCAAGCGAGGGAGCGATAAAGCGAAAGGGCGAGGAAGCGAAAAGGCGAGAAAGCGAGAGGATGACTGTGTTATAGCCCCATTTATGGGGCGTAGCTCCGTAGCCCGTGGTCTTTAGCCACGGGCGGGCTGGGCAGCAGGCCGGTCTCGCATGGGGTGTGCGCCTCTGGCGCGCGCCTGTCGTCAGGCATGAGACGAAACTAAGGGTGCCATGAAAAACCTCCCGCTGACTTGACTTGCGGGAGATACACTGCCAGATATAATGTAGTTATCTGGGGAGTGTGTTCTCCCTGGTTCACGTCCCCGGCTTGTGGAAGCAAGCGCGGGGACAATTTGTTTATGTTTTCTGCAGGTGCTTGACTAAAACCTGTTTTTTATAATAGTACAGGTTTGTTAGTGTCATTATTTATTCGCCACCCTAGTGACATGCTGGTTGCACCAC
>JAIOSN010000206.1 GCA_021107605.1 Anaerolineae bacterium
TTTTAACTTGACCACGCGAATTCCCAAAGAGCCAAAAAATGCTCTGCTTCACAACCCTGCGTCGCGGAAGGCGGCCTGGACGATAGCTTTGGCCTCCTCTTGGATAGCCTGGAGATGCGCCTCCCCCTTAAAGCTCTCCGCGTAAATCTTGTATATATCCTCTGTGCCGGAGGGACGCGCGGCGAACCAGCCGTTCTCCGTGACAACCTTGAGGCCACCGATGAGCGCGCCGTTGCCGGGCGCGCGGGTCAATTTATGCTCAATTCTCTCGCCCGCCAGAGTATCCGCCTTGACCGACTCTGGGGAGAGGTTCTTCAACGCGGCTTTCTGCGCCAACGTCGCGGGATCGTCAATGCGCTGGTAGACGGGGCTGCCGAACTGCGCTTCTAACGCCTGGTAGTGCTCACCAGGATCTTTGCCGGTGACGGCGGTGATCTCCGCCGCTAGCAGATTAAGGATGATGCCGTCCTTATCGGTGCTCCAGACAGTGCCGTTCTGGCGCAAGAAGGAAGCTCCCGCACTCTCCTCCCCGCCGAAGCCGTAGGAACCGTCGAACAACCCTTCCACAAACCATTTGAAGCCCACGGGGACTTCCACCAGCCGGCGGCCCAGCTGCTGGGCGACGCGGTCAATCATCGAGCTGGAGACCAATGTCTTGCCGACGGCGGCTTCTTCAGACCAACCGGGACGGTGCTGGAAGAGGTACTGGATGGCGACGGCGAGGTAATGATTGGGATTCATCAGGCCGACGCTGGGCGTGACGATGCCGTGGCGGTCGTAATCCGGATCGTTGCCGAAGGCGATCTCGAATTTGTCCTTGAGGCCGATCAGGCTGGCCATGGCGTAGGGCGAGGAGCAATCCATGCGGATTTTGCCGTCCCTATCCACTGTCATAAAGCTAAAGGTGGGATCGACCACCGGATTGACAACCTCCAGATTTAGCCCGTAACGCGCGGCGATGGGTTCCCAATAGGCGATGCCCGCGCCACCCATGGGATCGACGCCGATTTTGAGGCCGGAGCGCGCGATGGCGGCCATATCGACGACGTTGGCGAGATCCGCCACGTAGGGCGTGATGTAGTCGTGCGCGTGCGTCGTCCCGGCCTGGAGCGCTTGCGCAAAGGGCATCCGGCGCACAGCCTTAAGACCCTCGCGCATAATTTGATTGGCGCGCTCCTCGATCCACCCGGTGATCTGCTTATCCGCCGGCCCGCCGGTGGGCGGATTGTACTTGAAGCCGCCATCCGTGGGGGGATTGTGCGAAGGCGTGATGACGACGCCATCCGCCAGCCCCGTCTTCCGCTCCTGGTTGTAGGTGAGGATCGCCCGGGAGATGACGGGAGTGGGCGTGTAGCCGCGTTGTTCGTCAATCATGATCTGCACGTCGTTGGCCGCGAAGACCTCGACGGCGGTCGCAAACGCGGCCTCGGAGAGCGCGTGCGTGTCTATCCCCACGTAGAGCGGTCCCGTGATGGATTTCTGCTGGCGGTACTCTACGATAGCCTGACTGATAGCCAGGACGTGCGTTTCGTTGAAACTCCTCTCCAGCGAGGCGCCGCGATGCCCGGACGTGCCAAAGGAGACACGTTGGGGCGGCTCCGTTGGATCAGGTTCATACGTGTAGTAGGCAGAAACTAAACGCGGGATATTCGGCAACAACTCGTACGGTACCAGTTTGCCGGCAAATTTGTGTACACTCATCGATATCTCCTTTTTCTGTAGATGATTTATGCTCATATTCCTGATTGACTGACAAAACCTAGTAGCAAGAAATTGGACGCAGATCAACGCGGATAAATACTGAGTTTTTGTTACTACTCAGGCGTGCTAGACCTCCGAGGTCTAGCAACGCGCTCTCAAGCTGTCAAACCGCAGTTCTCTGTTCCTCAAAGACCTCGGCGGTCTATCCCCAAAAAATTTACCCGCCAACCGGACTCATACTCTCCATTTTAGATAGTTTTCGGAGAGGGGCAAATGGGCATCATCTCCTTACCGTGCCCATGTCAAGTCAAATGATATAAAGCGGTGCCTTGCAATTTAGCGTTACTTGGGGAGAATATGGAGATGAATACATGCAGAAAGCCCAACCTGGAAACTGAACGCGAGCTCTGGCAAGCGGGGTATCATCTCGTCGCGGGGCTGGACGAGGCGGGACGCGGGGCATGGGCAGGTCCGGTCTACGCGGCGGCGGTGATCTTCCCGCAATTTGAGGTGCCGCCGGAGCTGCTGGCGGGAGTGCGGGATTCTAAGCTACTCTCCGCCCGGCAGCGGGAAGAACAATTTGAGCATATCGTCGCCGCCGCGCTGACCGTGGGTGTAGGTTACGCTACCGCCGAGGAGATAGACCGGCAAGGTATCGTCCCCAGTACCAAACTGGCTATGCGCCGCGCGCTAGCCAAATTGGAGCCGCCCGCGCAAGCCTTGATCATTGATGCGTTGCAGCTGCCGGCGGTGCTGCTCCCCCAGCGGAGTTTCCCCCGCGCCGACGCGTTGAGCCTGACAGTGGCGGCGGCCAGCATCTTGGCCAAAGTGAGCCGTGACCGCTGGATGGAGGGCGAAGCCGCGACCCGGTTCGCTGGGTATAGTTTCGCCCAGCACAAGGGGTACGGGACTGCGCAGCACCGCGCGGCCCTGGATGAACTGGGAGTAACATCCATCCACCGCCGCACCTTTCGGCCCATCGCAGCGCGTCTTCTTTAACCGCAAGGTAACTACATATTTCGGGGCAGTTTTCACTACAGAGACCCGGAGGGCCCCGAGTTTTTTATTTTTTCTCAGTGTTCTTTGTGTCTCAGTGGTGAGGTATCCTCTTTCAGAGGAATCAAAGTTAGCATTTACTCATCGCGGAGTTGGATACCCTCCATCAGCAAATTCACCGCAGCCTCGGCCATAGCGTGTCGTTCTGGCGGGGCGGGAGGCGCTTCCATGCCCCGCAGTACCGGCAGCACCAGTCCCGCAAACATGCCGAAGAGCATTCGCGTGGCCAAACGCGAGTCCATAGGGCGGAATTTACCCTCCACAATACTGGCGGCTATGAAACCTTCCACTTGCGCCATGATGGACACTATTCGTTCCATCAGCAAATCTTGCAAAATAAGATCGTCCACCCACGCCTCCATCACCAATGTGCGGATAGAAGCCGGCTTGGTGCTCAACACGTCGAAAAGCATCTCCACAAAAGCGACGACATCGGCGCGGGTCTCAAGTTGTCCCACATCCTCCAATAATTCCAGGAGCGCCGCCAGCACCTCCTCGACGATGGAGAGGAAAATCTCGCGTTTCCCCGCAAAGTAATTGTAGAGCGTCCCTTCGGCCATATCGGCGGCGCGGGCGATTTCTCTGGTGGTAGTGGTGCGGTATCCTTTGGCTGCGAATACCTGTGCGGCAGACTTCATGATCCTGGCGTGCTTGCGCGCAATTCGCCGTTGGCGGCGGGCCTCAAATCCATTTATCTCTTGTGGCGGCATAGAGAAATTTCTCCTGAGATAACTTCTCACCCAATGAGTATACTCTCGGAAAGTGAGTGATTGCTCATAATGTGAGTAAATTACACAACTTGCCGGATCATTTGTCAATGGTGGCGCCGGATTTGCTAGCTACATGACCGGACTACCTGACCGGACTACCTGACCGAATATGCTATAATAGCGTCTTGATAATCATGATCAGCAAACGGGAGCCATGAGATGAAAATCGAACTCACTATATGTGAAATTCAGCAGCAAAAGTCAGCAGCTATCATCATTAGTTTATTTGAGGGCGTGAAAGAACCAAGCGGAGCCGCCGGCAGTGTGGATGTAGCCTTGAATGGTGCTCTCCAAGCGTTGCTTGCGGGCGGTGATTTCCGGGGCAAGCGCAACGAAGTCGCCGTGCTCTATCCTGGCGCCGCTCTCCCGGCCCAGCGG
Organism: Anaerolineae bacterium; assembly: GCA_021107605.1. Taxonomy (GTDB): domain Bacteria; phylum Chloroflexota; class Anaerolineae; order B4-G1; family SLSP01; genus G713. Next base: position 3,906 of record JAIOSN010000206.1, read on the forward strand.
GTCATTTTGGTGGGCTTGGGGAAACGCGAGAAATTCTCTCTGGATGTTATTCGTCAAGCCGCCGGGACTGCGGCTAAAAAGGCGCGCGCGTTAGGCGCTATCCAACTTCATACCGTGGTTCATGGAGCTGGAGCAGGTGATATCGAGCCGCAGCAGGCCGCCGAGGCCGTCGTTGAGGGTACCCTTCTGGGACTATATCGCTTTCACGAGCTCAAGACAGAGCTGGCGGATGTGCGCCCCGCCGTTGAGGAACTGACGCTGGTGGAATCTGATCGCAGCCAAGCAGCCGCCTTGCGAGCCGGCATCCACGCCGGGGAGAGCATCGCTGCCGGCGCCATTCTGGCCCGCGACTTGATCAATCGCCCTGCCAACATCGCCACGCCCACGCATATTGCCGCAGTCGCGCAGCAGCTGGCCGCGGAGAGTGGGCTGACCTGCCGCATCATGGAGAAGGACGAGATGCAAGTGGGCGGTATGTACTCACTGCTCAGCGTCAACCAGGGCGGCGGCGAACCGGCCCGCATGGTTATTCTGGAACACAATGCTGCTCAGAAAGATTTACCCACCGTGGTCCTGGTAGGCAAAGGCATCACCTTTGATAGCGGCGGCATCTCCATCAAACCGGGTGAGGAGATGTGGCGCATGAAAGGCGACATGGGCGGCGCGGCGGCCGTGATCGGGGCGTTACAGGCGGCGGCAGCGCTTGATCTGCCCTTGCACGTCGTCGGCCTGACCCCGCTCACCGAGAATATGCCCGACGCCTTCGCCAGCAAACCCGGCGACGTAGTTAAGTCGCTCAAAGGCCTGACCATCGAGATCATCAACACCGACGCCGAAGGCCGCATGATCTTGGCCGATGCCCTGACGTACAGCAGGGAGTTCCAACCGGACGCGGTACTCGACATCGCCACGCTGACCGGGGCCAAAGTTATCGCCCTAGGCGCCCACGCTGCCGCCGTGATGGGGGACGAGGAGCTCACCGCGCGCTTGCAGACCGCCGGGCAGCACACTTACGAGCGCGTCTGGCCGTTGCCTCTCTTCGAGGAGTATGGCAAGCAACTCAAGAGCGATATCGCTGACATCAAACATCTCGGCGGCCGCCCGGCCGGCAGCATCACCGCCGGCTACTTCCTCAGTAAATTCCCGCCAGAGAACGTGCCCTGGGCGCATATAGATATCGCC
>JAIOSN010000283.1 GCA_021107605.1 Anaerolineae bacterium
GGAATGGGGACTCCAGGTGGAACAAGTAGAAATTAAGAGCCTTCTTCCTGCCGAAGAGCTAGTCTCTGAACAGTGGTTCGAGATGTGGCGCTCAGAATGGGACTACCTGGCAAACAAGGAGAAAGCTGTCGCCAAAGCCGAGGGGACCGAGATTGTCAAAATGGCCCGGCTGCAAGCTCAAACTCAATTGGTGGATACCCTGATCCAGCAACTAAAAGACGTCGGCCCGGAAGATCGGAAAATTTCCCCAGCCTTAGTGCATCTCCGGTTCTTGGATGTGGTGCGTTCCCTGGCCGAGAGCGATCCGCTGGTACGCAGCACTATGTTCAAAGAAGCCAAGGGGTTGGGTAATATTATCGACACGCTACAATCACTGCCAAAGCAGAACCCAGGGTAAAGTTGGTTTGAGATGCAGAAACCCATTCACGGAGTACTTATCCCAGAGGAGGTAACACCGTTCTTTCTAGTTGAAATCCCGGTCACATCCTCACCGCTTGTCAGCAAGCTGCAAACGCTACAACGTGAATATCTGCAAAAATCACCGGCCATTCTCTGGCAGCAAATCTCCACCCTCCTCACTGCTGCCACGCAGTTACAAGCCGATCACCTGGCGGCGCTATTACAATTTTTCCAAGCCGATTTACTCCATCGCCGGGGAGAGCTGACGGCGGCTTTGACGACCACTGAAGCCGTTCGGGCGAAATTGGCCCTACAAGTCCCGCATCTGGCCCGCTATCACGAGGCTCTGGCTTGTTATTTTGCTGGCCTGCTCTACTATCTGGATCGCCAACCGGCTGCTTATCCACTCCTGATAGAAGCCGTACAATCCCTCAACGCAGTCCAGGCCTTTTGGAATTATCGGGGTGGAGATCCCAAAGTTAGCCACTGCCAGCAGCTACTCTTTTGGATCAACGATTTATTGACACTACATGATGAATTTTATCAGACGAAAGATCGCCTGATCATCCCCATTTACGAATACAATCTCGCGGCTAAAGTTGAGCTAGTCGGCGCTACCAGTGTGACCCAGCGAGAGATGCTGCCACCCACAGAGACCGATACCGCTTCTCGCTTGCAACCTGGTGTTGTCCTTAAGGAGTCGCCAGCATTGTATTATTTTGCCCTGAAGGTGCATCCAGCGGCGCAATTTCAGAGCCGGGATAATTTAGGCGCGTCCCTGCTAGTCAGGAGCTCGCCGGAGTACGCCTGCCCGGCAGCTACTCAACAAACTGCGACTGAGTTTCACCGGGATGCCAGCGGTAAGATCACACAAATTTTTCCAACTGGGCGGAGCTGTGACGTGACCATAGGAGGAGAAAATGATCATGAATGCTGAAGAGCATAACGTACTGGTAATTGGGGCCGCCGGTTTGGATATCAAGGTCCGGCCAGAGACGCAAGCTATCGAGAGTGATCAATCTAATCCGGCGCATATCCGTTGGAGCTGGGGCGGAGTCGCGCGCAACATGGCGGAGAACCTGGCGCGACTGGGGGCGAATGTACAGTTCATCACGGCAGTGGGAGATGACGAATCTGGGGAGGAACTCCTCACGCAACTACATCAAATTGGCATTGAGACCACAGCCGTCCTGGTCGTCGCGGGGCAGAAGACAGCCTCTCATGTAGAGATACTACATCGGGACGAGCGCCTCTGGATAGCTTTTGATGATATGCAAATCATCCGGGCCCTCACCCCGGATTATCTGGCTCATTATCAGTGGCTCTTCCAAGAGACGGAGCTAATTTGCTTAGATGCCAATCTCTCTTTGGGCACGCTCCAGCTGATCTTCAAATTGGCTCAACATCACGAAATCCCCATCTGCGCAGATCCCACCACCGCGTCACTGGCTCCGCGTCTGCATCCTTTTCTCTCTCGGATCACCGTCTTAACCCCTAACCGTAAAGAAGCGGGAGCGCTCTTGGATAGGGAACTCTCCACACCAGATAGTATCCTCCAGGGAGCACGCGATTTAGCATACAAAGGTGTGGAACTGGCTATCATCACCCAGGGAGCCGCGGGGCTATCTTACGCCACGGCGGAGGAGAGTGGGTGCTTGCCACCTTTCAACGCGCGGGTGGTGGATACCATCGGTGCGGGGGACGCGCTCACAGCCGCGGTAGCTTACGGCCTCTTGGAGGAGTTGCCACCGACCGAAGCGGTGCGCTTGGGTCTTGCGGCCGCTGCCCAGACCATCCATTGCGCTGAGACGGTCTGCCCGGACATCACCCTGGAGAGCCTCTACGATCAGTTGATCGTCTAAGCCGGTTGTAGGAAGTCTAGCTCTATGCCTAGTCTGAGTGCCGCACAAATCAAGGAATTGCTCGCCCTCCGACCACACCCCGAGGGCGGATACTTTGCGCCGACCTATCGCTCGGCCGCCGTCATCCCAACCAGAGCTCTCCCCGCGCGTTACCTCGCGCCACGTTCGCTCAGCACAGCCATCTATTATTTGCTGACCACGGATAGCTGCTCGCGGTTACACCGCCTAAAATCCGATGAGATTTTCCACTTCTATTGGGGAGATCCAGTAGAGATGTTATTCCTCTTTCCAGACGGAACGGGAAAAACTACCTGCCTGGGCCATGATCTGTTGGCCGGCATGTGTCCCCAGCTGCACGTACCACACGGCGTCTGGCAAGGTGCGCATCTGCGTGAGCCAGAAGTTGGCTTTGCGCTACTGGGTTGTACCGTGGCGCCCGGCTTTGAGTACGCGGATTTCGAGTTAGGGGCGCGGGAACCGTTGGTGGCGCGTTATCCGCAATTTGCAGCGCAGATCAGAGCGCTCACCCAGTGAGATAGATAAAAACCAAGTATTTCACCGCTAAGGCGCAAAGACGCAAAGATTTTAGAACTTAAATTTTTTCTTAGCGGCTTAGCGTCTTGGCGGCGACCAACCTTTTTCAGTAC
>JAIOSN010000109.1 GCA_021107605.1 Anaerolineae bacterium
CTCTTCAGAGACGGCGGTCGTGACGTTGACCTATCAGTCTGACTCAGTTTTCTCCAATCCCACGGATACGACAGTTGTTGCAACGCATTCAATTCCACCGCTGGAATCCATCAACCGCTATGATGGAAGCAGTGCTACGGATGATCAAACTGATCTTGAAACTGAGTTTGGTGGTGATTCCAATAGTTTCTTTGGTTCAGTAGTAATTGAATCCACTATCCCGGTTGTTGCTATGGTGAACCAAGAAGCCACACCGGGCTCTGGGGCGCAGGCTGGATCTTACAACGGTTTGATAGCAGGTTCTGGTAGTCAGAAGATCAGCGTTCCACTGATTCAATCTGATTTCTACGGCTACTATACCTCTTTGACAATCATGACTGTTGATGGATCTGAAGCTACAGTGGATATCACTTATACCTCAGATGGCACATACAGCTCGGTTACGAATCATAGCGAAACCCATCAGCACACAACCTTAAATGGTTTCCTGAATCGCTATGAAGGGTCCTCTTCTTCTGCTGCTCAATCTGACCTTCTTGATGATGCTGCCTGGGTTTCAGGTACAGGCGATCGTCGGTTTATTGGCTCCGCAGTCATTGAGGTTGTTAGCGGTGCTGATATCGTGGCGTTTGTGAACTCTGAGTCCTCGGTCTCGGGTTCTGACTCGATGTATACATACAACGCCTTCAATCAGAAGTCACAAAGCGTTGCGGAACCAAGGTCGTCGATTTTGTTGACGGCCTTGGTTTTTGTTGCCCGTATTCCCAAAAACACTAAATGCAGGGCGGAGAGGGTGTTTGAGATGTGTTGCTTTCTCCGCTCTGTAAATTTTGCGAAGTGAAAGAAAAATGAAAAAAATTACTTTCGGGACATTATTCTTATTGATGATGATGTCGATTAGCTGTGCAAAACCAGCTCAACCAACTGCAGTATCGCCAGTTGAAACACCATACCTATCTGCGGAATCTCCTTTATCTGTACCAGTGGCGATGGGTTTCACAGAATCTCGGATTTTATTCATTTCTAACCGGGATGGGGCTGAACACTGGTATTCTATGTTGCCAGATGGTTCAGAGGTACAGCGTTTAGATCTCGCTCACATGGATGCTACAGAATATCGTGAGATGATGTGGGTACCAGCGCTTAATGTTTTTGTGGTATTGTTGTCGGTTGAGGGTTCGGAAGATCTTTATCTTGTAGACCGGGTATGTAAATTTATGCAGCGTTTGACTACAACTGTTGATGGCGAGGGAGGGGCTATTTATTCGATTGCCGGTGATAAGTTTGCTTTTGTTTGTGTGCATCAGGATTTAGATATTTGTCTAGTTTCCTCGAATGGAGAAGATCATATAAACGCTACGGCATATCCTTCACGGGAATCTAGCCCTGATTGGTCGCCTGATGGTAAAAAGATTGCATTTGTATCGAACCGCGACGCGATACCTGATATTTGGGTCGTTAACAATGATGGGACAGACTTGACAAACTTAACACAGACGGGTCAACCCGATGGTGAACCTGATTGGTCTCTTGATGGTAGCAAAATTCTATTCTCATCTCAGCGTGATTTTAACTGGGAAATTTATGTGATGGATGCTGATGGGAAGAATCCACTGAACCTTTCTAATAATACTACAGCCGTGGATGTTTCACCTCGCTGGTCGCCAGATGGGCAGTATATTGCTTTCTTGTCGAATAGGAATGGTGATCAGGAGATTTATGTCATGACAATTGAAGGCAAAGGGGTAACAAATATCTCCAATTCACCGGAAACTGACGAGTATGTTTTTATTTGGTCTACTGATAGTCAGAAATTACTTTACGTATCTTTCCGAGAAGGAAATGCAGATATTTATGTTGTTAATCGAGATGGAACAGGTGTGGTTAATTTGACAACTCATGAGGCTGATGATTATGCTCCTCAATGGGTTGGCAATTAGTTAGCGCTACGGGATTTTTTTACTGTTTCCCTGGATACATGATCACACTATCTCGTGCCTGTAACATATGCTTAGCTGCTTCGAATATAGTTTTGATTCCACTAGAAAATATTTCTCCTCGGTGGATGTGTGTGGGTACAGCATTCCACCTTAGGGATATAATCACCCAAAACGATGCTTTCTTGGCCTCCATTCCCCAGTAAATGCAAGAGAACAACCTTTTTTTAGGCAGAAATCTTTTTTCAATAGGTGTTATTCCTTGATTTTAGTATGTTCCAACTACCCCCTACCATAATTGATGACCCCCTTATTCAGCTCCTTGATGGCGTCGCGGCGACCGAAGTCCGTGACCTACTTTGTTGTGTTTACGGCGTCATAGAGAAACAAAACCTCGAACACGCCCGCCACATCGCTGAGACCTTGACTGAAATCCACGCCGATCCCGAGGTAATCATGGCGGGCCTGCTCCATGCGGTGCCGCGCTATAGCGACGTGACGTTACCGCAACTCCGTGAACAGTTCGGTGACGAGGTGGCGGAGCTGGTCACGGGTGTTATGCGGTTGGAGGAGATCATCGAACGAGTGACGGGGGCGGTTGATGCGCCCCGCGAGCTCAAAGACAAAGAGCTGGTAAGTTTGCGCAAGATGTTGGCCTCGCTGACAGAGGATGATGATAGGATTATCATCATAAAGTTAGCCGAGCGCTTGCACTATATGCAATCGTTCTTGGCCCCCGGTTTCTCCCAGGTTGAACGCCGGCGTGTCGCCCGCGAGACGATGGAGGTCTTTGCTCCGTTGGCTAATCGTTTGGGAATCTGGCGGCTCAAATCTGAGCTAGAGGACCTCTCTTTCCGCTACCTGCAACCGGATATCTATCAGAAACTGGCTGAGATGTTGGATGCTCGCAAAGAAGAGCGCGAAGCGCGGGTGGCGCAACATCAGGCGCTCCTGCGTGAGGAGTTGGCGCGGGAAGGTATTACCAAGCCTGATATCAAGGGTCGCCCCAAACATATCTACAGCATCTATCGCAAAATGCAGCGTAAAGATGTACCCTTCGATCAAATCTACGATAGAGAGGGTCTACGAGTGATCGTGGATACACAGCCGCAATGTTATCAGGCCCTGGCGATTGCACACCGGCGCTGGGAGCCGATCCCCGGTGAGTATGATAATTATATTGTCAACCAGAAATCCAATGGCTATCAGAGTCTGCATACGGCGGTGCGGGGTGAGGACGGCAACCCGCTAGAAATTCAGATCCGGACGCATGAGATGCACCGCATAGCTGAGTATGGTCGCGCAGCTCATTGGCGTTACAAGGAAATTGATCTGGATGAGGATGAGGTCGCGCAGACAAATCGTATGCGTGGGGAGGGGGATAAGGAGCTCGCGTCGGTCAGTCTGCCGAAAGCAGTCTACGTGGTCACGCCGAGGGGCAATCTCTTCGATTTTCCCTACGGGGCAACGCCTGTTGATTTTGCTTATCGCGTACACTCGGAGGTAGGGCACACTTGCCGAGGAGCTAAGGTAAATGGTGTCTGGGCTCCGCTGGATTACGTTCTCCAAATGGGAGATGAAGTGGAGATCACTACTGGGCGCAAAGGAGGTCCTAGTCGGGATTGGCTCAATGAGAAGTTGGGTTTTGTAGGCTCTCCACGTGCTCGGCAAAAGATCCGGCAATGGTTTCGCAAACAGGGACGCGAAGAAAACATTGCTCAGGGTCGGTTGCTGGTTGATCGGATTTTGAGGCAATTAAACCTAGCGACGCGGACACTCGCGGAAGTGGCTGATCTCTTCACTAAACATTATCAATGCCGCGAAGATTTCTTTAATGCCGTGGGGATGGGAGATGTGACGCGCGCCCGGATTGAAAACCGCGTGCGCGAGTTGATAGTTTCTCTGCCACAGGAAGAGCCGGAGGAACCAGAGGAGATAATCCTAGCACGACCAGAACTCTCTAAAACGACGGTTCAGGTGAACATTGATAGTCTCAGAGGTAAAGGTGATCTCCTAACCCAAATCGCCGGTTGTTGCAATCCTCTCCCCGGAGACCCAATTGTGGGTTACGTGACCCGAGGTAGGGGGGTGACTATCCATCGACATGATTGTTATAATGTCCGCCGTCTGGAGGCGCAAGAGCCTGAACGGATGTTAGAAGTGAGTTGGGGGGAGAGCGAGGAGCTGTTAACCGCCCAGATAGTGGTGAGAGCCTATGCTAACGTTATGCGAAGCATCTCGGAGGTTATAGATGAGGATGAGCGGGCCACTCTCTACGCGATGAAAAAAGGGCGACCGGATCGTAATAATATCTTATTGCTGGATATTACGTTGCAGGTCGCGGACTTATCAGCCCTGGATTCTCTTCTGATAGCGATAGAGAAGATCCCCAAGGTCATTTTTGCCAGAAGACGGACCTCTGGCTAGCTGCCGTTTACCAGAAAGCCGGGCATCCAATCGGGATGCCCGGCTTTAATTTTTCGTAAGCGTTCAGACCTTCGAGGTTTTGACAGCAATTTGACCTGGAAAGCGAGCTGTATATCATCAGAACCTCCCAAAAGAGGACCATCGCGTAAACCTCGGAGGTCTTTAGAGGTGCTTTTCCTTACCCCCTGAACGCTTACAATTTTCGTTTTACCGCAACTGAGCTACGGTTGATCTGGGGTGACTTTCTGCCAATCCAGCTTCTCAACTTGTGCAGCGAGCTCTGCGGTCAACCATTTCTCATAATTCTCGAGTTGTTCATGTTGCAACAACGTCTCGCTTAGAGGGTGCTCTTCATGACCCTCTACGTAAATGATGTAATAAGATTCGTTCGCTCCCTGGACAGGTGGGGCGATTTCTCCTACCGGCGTGTCAAAGGCGACCAGGGCTACTTCTGCGCCCAATGATTGCTCAACGTATCTTAACGGATACCAGGGCAATGCGCCGCCACCATCCTCATGGTTCTCATTGCTGTTGAGCTCTTCCGTAAGAGTGTCCATATCTGTGTCTCCTGCGGAGAGACGTACCCATAACACCTCTGCCTCATCCGCAGTTTTAGTGTTCAGATAGCTGATCTTGACCTGTTCGGCCTCAGTAGCTATATCTTTGGCTAACCCCTCTATTATCTGCGACTTCAGTATATCGGCGGCCAGCATCTGGCGGAAACTCTCCTCGCTCAACTTGCTGGCCTCTAGAAAGTTGGTGACGAAAGCAGCGTAATTTTCGCGATATTCTTCTGCGGTCATCGGTTTAGCGGTGCCGGTGAGCTCCTCGGTGTTAGTGATTTCCTGGGTGGCTTCTCTATCGTAGCCCATCATCATCTCGATCTGTAGATCAAGTTCTTCTGCGCTCACGGTTAATCCCTGTTGTGCCGCCTCTTGGTGGAGCAACTGTTCTTCTATCATCTGATCCAAGACGTTGCCGCCAAAGAGTGGCGCCAATGCGGGGGTGAGTTGTTGCTCCAGCTGTGCTTGCTGTGATAGTAGCTGTTGGGTCATTGATTGCATGGTGGGGTCGGAGGCGTCAACTTGCATAAGATAGTTTTCATATTGGATGATCTGACTGTGCAATATGAGGCGTTCATAGCGAACGCGGTTTTGATAGGCATCCACGGTAATTTTGCTCTCGCCGATGGTGGCGACCGCTTGGTTGGGCTTGATCAGATACTCTGCTAGTAATCCATAGCCCAGGATCAACAATATCAAGACACCAAGGCCGGCGGCGATCCGGGCGATAAGCTGTTTTAGGTCTTGGTCTTTCTGATGCAAAATGTGCTGTCGACGTGTATGTTGCTTCTGCTTTGCCATTATCTGTTTGTGCTCCTTTAGCTATGACAAAGGGCATAGGAAGCTCCTATGCCCTTTTGATTTTCCGTTGCTTTTATGTGTGTTGAATTTCTGCTACGAAGGGAAGTAACGCCATGTGTCGAGAGCGTTTGATAGCCTTAGCAACCAACCGTTGATGTTTTGCACAGACGCCAGTTCGGTGTCGGGGGCGGATTTTGCCACGTGCGGTGATGTAACGACGCAACGTATCTACATCTTTATAGTTGATTTCAGCATCCTCTACACAAAAATAGCACATCTGGTCACGACGTGGATATTCTCGATATTTGCTCACAGTATCTCTCCTTACTATGGTTTACGCGACTTGCTCTTCACTGGGAGCTTCGTCCAATTGAATAATCATCTCTCGCAGAATGCTATCGGTCAACAAGATACGGCGTTCAAAGGCTTTTACCTTGCTGGGATCCGCTGTAAACTGCAGTAGATAGTAATGGCCTTCCCGTTGCTTCTGGATGGGATATGCCAATCGACGAATGCCCCAGTCATCTCTAGTGATAATTTCTCCATCTGCTTCCTTCAGATAATCCTCTACACGCTGTAGGAGAGCTACAGTGCCATCATCATCTAACTCTGGGGTGACAATAAACATTAACTCATAGTTTCGCTTTACCAAGACGGATTTTCCTCCTTATCCATGGGTTTGCTCCTGATCCTTTTTGTCAGGAACGGCAAGGCCAGTCTAAGCCTGAACGCGAAATATACCATATAATGGGAGTTTGGCAAATGTTGAGTGTGATGAATCAGCAACTAATACTGAACATAGCTATTGCTCCGCTGCGTTGCCCAATCGTTAAGCCGCTGAGACGCTGCGCCGCTGAACAGTGAGTCTGAGAAGGCCGGTAAGCCGGATTCTGTCCCTCGTGAGGTGGTGATCATCTATCTACGGCGCTAGTTACCTAGCGTCTCTAGCGGTCTACCCGAAGGTTGCTTCTTGACAAAGAGGGCACGGGATATGCCCCAGCGGTTCCCTTCTGCTTGACCTTGCTCCCGGCGGGGGTTGCCTGACAGCGCGATTACTCGCGCTGCCGGTGGTCTCTTACACCACCTTTTCACCCTTACTCTTGACTGTAAGTCAAGAGCGGTTTGTTTCTGTGGTCCTTTCCACGCTTGCGCGTCCGGGTGTTACCCGGCGCCGTTCCCTCTGGAGTCCGGACTTTCCTCGGGCTGCCAGCCCGCGATCACCTGTCCAACTCAGACTCGTGCGTATGCTACCACATTGGAGCGGTTCGGTCAATATGTTCGCGACTCGCGTCTTCAACCTAGCTCCCACAAGATAATTTCCGGGGGCGCGAGAAAACGTGCTCGTGGTGCGCCTAAGCCTTCCATCCCCAACCCCCGGCTCACGTAAAGCGTGGTTGCGGCTTCTCGATAAGGCCCCATTTCGTAGCGTTTCCCCCAGCGGGAACTGGTGAAGAGCGCGCCGTAGAGGGGTAAGCGTAGCTGTCCACCATGCGTATGTCCGGCTAGATAGAGATCAATGCCCTGGGCGGCCACGTCGGGCATTAGATCGGGCGTGTGGTAGAGTAGGATCGTTGGCGATTTGGGGGGAACTGTTTGCCGCAGCTTCTGGAAGAGCTGACGGTCTTTTTCCCAGGAGAGCGTACACTCAACACCGATAAGCCAGAGGGTGCGCCCTTGCCACTTGATGGCGGTGGTCTGGTTGGAGAGCCAGTGGATGGGTAGCCCGGCGAAGATGCGCGGTATAATTTCGGGTACGTCAACTGCGGGGCTGCCGATGATGGCGTAGGTTCCCAGGGGTGCTTTCAATTGGGCTAGCAGTTCCCGCGTGGCGGCTTGACTGGCTGGGTCATGGACTGAGGAGAGATTCAGGTAATCGCCGGTTAGGACGATGAGATCAGGGGCGAGCGTCTCAACCGCTTCCAATAAAGCAGCTTCGCGAGGTGAGAAGCCCTCAAAGTGTAGATCGGAGATGTGTAGTAGGCGTAAGGGTCGTTCTCCCGTTTGTGCGGTGAGTCCGAGGTTGATACTGCGCTGCGTGACCTGGAGCCGGAATGGTTCTAACCAGGTGGCGTAACCGGCCACGACGGTTAAGGCGCCGTTCAGAATGCTCCAGAGCACCAGACCGCTTTGGCCGGGCATAAGCCACGCTAGCAGCCAGGAGAGCAGTAGTTGTATTGCGGTCAGTCCCAACAAGGGAGGCGCCACCGGCCCCCACGAACGGCCCGCGATGGGGAGTAATGCCAACATGCCCCCATTGACCAGGAGAAAAAGTGCGCTGAGGATGGCTGCCGTTACTCGGTGCGCGTGCCAGGGCCAGCAGGAGATAGCAACCACGGCGGCAGATATGGGCAGCAGCTCTACCGGTGATATGCGACTGAGCAGACCGGTGAAGATGAAGAGCCGGTGCAGGAATCTGCTCTTGCCGGCGCGGTCGGGTGGAATCTCGAATGTAGGTTGAGTCATGTCGTTATGCCTCAAAGAGTCGGGTGATTTCGTCGCGGGGGAATTGGGGTAATGGATGCTCTCCCGCCGGCCCGCGTAAGTAGACCCCCGGCACTGCACGGATGGCGCCGATGATCTGGGCGGCGATACCGTCTGCTCGCAGCGCGGCGACGATCTGCGCAGCATCTTGCGGGGCGACGGCGAGCAACAACGCTCCAGAAGCGAGCAGTCCCAGCGGGTCTATCCCAAGTGGTGAGCAGAGAGGCTCCGTCTCTGGAAGCAGCGGCAGGGATTGCTCCTCGATCACCGCGCCGACGCCGGCGGCCGTGGTCAGCTCGTGTAGCCCGGTGGCGACACCGCCCTCGGTGGGATCGTGCATCGCGTGGACGTCGCCGCTGGCGGTGGCGATGGCGGCATCACGTACCACGCTGATCCCCGGCTCGTGGAGGAGTCGCGCTGCGCGAATGAGCAGTTCTGCTGATAGGTGGTAGTGGTCACGGAGCTGCTCCCCGCGCTCGCGGGCCAATAACGCGCAACCTTCCACGGCAATCCCCTTGGTGAGCAGGATTTTGTCGCCGGGCTGGGCGCCATCGGAGCGTACCAGCTGTTGCGGGGAGACCTCACCGAACATCGTGCCCACTATGATCGGGCGGTTCAGGCCGTGGGTGATCTCCGTATGTCCACCGACTAACGTCACGCTGAGCTCAGCGCAGGCGGCTTGACTCTGCTGGAAGATATCAGCTACCAATTGAGGAGTGGTTTTCCTCTCTGGCAGCAATAGCGTGGCGATGAACCAGCGCGGCGTGGCTCCCAGACAAGCGATGTCGTTGGCGTTGACGTGGACTGCGTACCAGCCGATCTCATCAGTAGCAAAGGTGATCGGATCAGATTTGGTCACCAGTAAGCGCTCACCGAACTTGATCACGGCGGCATCATGCCCGATTCCGGGTCCCAAAATTACGCGCGGATCCCTTACCGGCAGTGCTCCAAGCAGCGCGAATAAATCTTCCGGCGGTAATTTTCCTAGGGGATAATACTTTTCTTCAGTTGTCATTTGCATTTTACCAAAAAGTGACTCCGCTGAAATAAGCTAGTTCGCCGCTAAGACGCAAAGACGCTAAGTAAAAATTTAGTAGTAGGTTAAAAATACTTAACAATACCGGTCAAAAAGTTAATTTCTTGAGGGTTAATTTTGACTCGACCATGTGAAATCCTAAAGAGCCTGTGGGGCAATCTCTTTTTACTCTTCTACTAAAATCGCTATCTCGTCAATCATGGAAATGAAAGAGTGTCCAGAGGCATAGATCTCTATGTCCAGAATAGTCGCGGGGTCCGTGCCACGCTTTCGTAACAGCGGCAAGAGATTGGGGGAGGTGTAAGGGTACCAGGCCTCTTGTGGTACGGGGATATGTTGCGGGCTGCCCTCACAGATGGTGCAGGTGTTGGAGTACCCGTCTCCCGCCAGCGCGTAGAACCCTTGCAACCATTCATGTTCCCCCCCGTTGACGTCGCGGTAAGTGAGGCGGAGCATAACCGGGCACTCGGTGCCGGCTACCCCGCAGACCGGGATCTCTTGTTCCGAGACTTTTAAGCGGGCGCTGAGGCGGAGTGATTGCGCGCCCTCGATATTTTGATTTACCTGTTGGCTAATTCCAACCTCGATATGGCCGACTCCCGCGCGCTCGAAAATGATACTCTGCCGCCCATCTTCTGTCCGCCGGATGCTGCCATCGCTCTCTTCGTTGTACTGCTTGCGATGGGTAAAAGGGAGCCAATATGGGTCCAGCTCAGCGCTGAAGTCCCCGTTACGGAGCACATCGC
>JAIOSN010000342.1 GCA_021107605.1 Anaerolineae bacterium
AACGTGACGGTGAAGGTATCCTCCTCCTCGCCGAAGGGCACCACGAGGCGGGCGGTGGTGTCGTCAATCGCTTCCCAGTACACGCGGGGATCGGTGACAAGTATTGACGGCAGCCAAACTGCTTCCCCCCACAGACCTAAGTTGGCGGCCATATCCACTTTTGGCTCGTTCTCGATCACGCCGGCGGGCAGTTCCATGCGGGCCTCGCCGTCGAGATACCATTCGTTGACTTTCATCACCGGATAGCCAAAGATGGTCGCTTCGATATAGTGCCGGTAGCCCTGGCCGGCGCTGTGGGTGAACCTGAAGCGCGCGGGGAAGCTCAGGCCAAAGACCCGCAACTTGCCCCGTCCGCTGATAACCGCCGATTCGATGACCGGAACCTGATCCCTCACGATGGTCTCGTAGTACCGGGCCACGAGCGCCGGCAGATCTGCCGGCAACTCGACGGTGTTCAGGGCCGGTGTCCGCTCCGGGTAGGCGGGAAAAGGCTTGGGCTGTACCTGGAGTCCCAACCAGCCGATGCTCGCCAGAACCGCGAGAAAGCCGCTGAGCGTTATGACTACTTTAATCACAGGGTTCATTTCCTTCTCCTTCACTTATCTACTCACTTGCTCGTTGCCTGCGACAACAATTGTTCACCGTTGCTAACAACTGTTCCGGCGGATCTCCTTTGCTGACGAAAGCATCAACCCCGGCGTCCAGCGCCGTCTGGCGCGCCTCCGGCCGCCCGCTGAGCGCGATCACTGCTAAACACGGACAAAGTTCGCGCAGGGTGGGTAACAGTCCCGCGGTTTCGAGACCGGGTAACTCCCAGTCGAGCAATACCAGGTCGGGGCAAGCCGCTTTCACCCAGTCCAACAGACCCGTAATGTCAACGGCTTCCCCCAGGATGCTGACGCCCGGCTGCTGTTCCAACACCAGCCGCAACGCCGAACGCACCTTCGCTTGATCATCGGCCAGCAAAACACGCATAGACGCTGCCTCAAGGTTGTAGAACGATAAGGCCCAGCAAAGCGCCCATGATCAACGCCGCCGGCAGCCACCATTCCCGCGTCTTCCGGGGACCTTGGGCCGCCCGAATCAGCCGATCCTGTTCGGCCTCACGCAGCCGATCTTTCATGTACTCCTCCGCCAACCGTTGAGCCATATATGGATCGCAAAACATCATGCCACCTCCTCTACTCACTAAGTGCTCATTCCCAAATTCCGTTTTTAGTGTAACACGAAAAACTCCCCGGCGCATCGGCCAACCGGGGAGTTCTGAGCCTGGTCAAGTGGGTAGTCTTTTACCTGGTCAAGTGACCAGGCCGCTCTGCACTGCCAGCGCCACCGCCTCGGTGCGTCTGGTGACGCCTAATTTGGAGAGAACATTACTGACGTGGAATTTAACGGTGGAGGGACTGACCACCAGCCGCGCGGCGATCTCGGGGTTGCTCAACCCTTCAACTATCAGGGCCAGCACTTCTCGCTCGCGCTCCGTCAGATCGTGGCCCGGCGCGGGTGGCTCCCTCGTGGCCTGGATCAGCGCCTGGGCCGCCTCCGGAGCCAGTGTGGCCCGTCCAGCGTGGGCTTTGCGAATCGCGCCGGCTAACTCGGCGGCGGTGACGTTCTTGAGCAGATAGCCGATGGCCCCGGCCTCCAGCGCCCCTTGCACCAGTTCCGTCTCCTTAAAACTGGTCAGGGCAATGACCTGTATCTGCGGGCAGCGCTCACGGATGGCGCGGGTGGCGGCTGCGCCGTCCATTCCCGGCATCACCAGGTCCATCAACACCACGTCGGGCCGAAGTCGCTCGCACAAGCTCACGGCCTCCTTGCCGCCGCCGGCCTCGCCGACCAATTCCAGGTCATCGAAGGCCAGCAGGAAAGCGGACAGCCCGCTGCGCACCACGGCATGGTCGTCTACTAACAAGACACGGATTGGTTTGGATTCGCTCATAAGTGCTCCTTCCGCGAGTAATGAGCCTCTACTTCGGTCAAAAAGTCCGTAAAGCGGATGGGGGCACAGGGTACGTGCCGGGTTGGATCGTCAAACGGATGCCTGTGCCAATCCATCTTGGCGTTGTCCACACCGTAGAGGCGTTGATTTTCTCGAACCAACGCAAAGGCGGTCTTGCCGGTTGTCACGTTGTAGAAGGCGTTGATAAAAATATGTGCAATCGTCAGATGCACTCGCACGCTGAGGATGTCAGCGTCTATCAATCGCTCTTCAATATGACTGACTGGGGAAGATTGATTGCAAGCTTGTCGCAACTCGTGTAGGAGTTGGCTTGTCGTCACGGCAGCCATGCAAAACTCCGCACCAGTCGCTTCCGGCGCGTGATCAGCGCTTCCCATTCCAGGTAGTCATGTTCCGCCTCGTAGGTATAGTGCTCCTCACGATCTTCGGTCTCCCATATCCGCTTGTAGGCTTCAAAGGGCATGACATATTTTTCCTCATACCGGCGCAGCGCGACCTCAATCTCGGCCAGTTTGTGGCGAGTGTAATCACGCAAGATCAATGCCAACGCCGCGTTAGAACTCGCCTCTCCCGTCAATTCAGCGAGAATTTTTCCTGTCTCTTTGGGCAACACCATTGTTACTGCCGACATCTTGTACCTCCCACGCGCCTTTCTCGCACAAACAATGCCTGGTAACTCCCACTCAGTCTATGACCATTATAACCTATCCCTGACCTCAAGACAAGCCCTATCCCCAACCAATGGGAGGCTTCTTTACGCTTTATATTTACGCATCACGTTTCACGTTTGACACACTCCACTTTACCATTACCTCTGTCCCTCGCCCAACCTCGCTCCCAATTGCCAACGTCGCCCCA
>JAIOSN010000049.1 GCA_021107605.1 Anaerolineae bacterium
CATAAAAGGCAAATTGTTGCAATGGAATACCTACCTAACGCCCGTGGCTGAAGACCACGGGCTACGCAGTCATGCCTCGTAAACGGGGCTAACCCGCTTCAGCGGGCGTCACTGCGTAGCCCTGGCATTTATGCTGGGGCGTTTTGGCTTCAGTCGCCAGACAAGGTTTCAAATTGCAGGCGCTAGAGATTCCTCGCGGGCGCGGCGCTAGCGCTCTGCTGGCTCGGAATGACAACCCGGTTATGACCACCGGTAATTGTTAGACATCCGATTTTTTCAAAAAATCGGATGTCGGTTTTCGCTTTCTCGCCTACTCGCCCCCTCGCTTTTTCGCTCCCTCGCTCACTCAACTGCTAGTACCAGGAAATGGGATAGGCCAAAGATGCGCAGTGGAGTTTTCTCCAGCGCGTAGGTGAATCCTTGGAGAACCTTTCCCAGCCGGGGCTGGCGGGCGACGATGTTATCGTAGCCGGGGTAGATTTGCGTGTGGACGATGACGCGCACGGGGAGATTAGCGAAGAGCTGGCGGAGGCCGCGCGCGGTGTAGGCGCGGACGTGCGGCGCTAGCTGGTTACGCCACGGGGTGGGGAGCCAGTTGATGCCGAATTTGTTCCCAAAATGGTATTCGCCGCGCCAGTAGAGGCCGTGCGTCTCGAAGGCGTAAAGCCGGTTGGGGACGAAGATCGCAATCCGCCCGCCGGGACGGGTGACTCGTACCAGCTCCTGGACACAGCGTCGATCGTCAGTGACGTGTTCCAGCACCTCGTGCGAGAAGACGAGATCAAAGGTATCATCGGTGAAGGGCAATGTCTCGCCGAGAGCTTGCGCCACGCCTTGCGCGCGCTCCTGGGCCTCCTGGGCGCGTTCCAGTTCCACCTCGATGCCGAAGACTTGTGGAGTGTAGCGTCGAAAGGCGGCCGTGTACATCCCCACACCGCACCCCACATCCAGGATGCGCCGGTCACGTAAGGGGACGTAACGCTGCACCCAGTCCAACCGCCGCTCCTGTCCAGCTCGCCAGACAAATGAGGGGTTTCCTCGTTCTGCTGCCTTTTCCAAATCCATGCCCATGATAGTTTTTCCTCCTGCCAGATTCTAAATGGCAAATGGCAAATGGCAAATGGCAAATGATGAATGGTAAATGATGAATGGTAAATGGCAAATGGCAAATAGTGAATGACAAGCTCTTTCAAGACCGCCAACGGCTAATCACTAACGGCTAATCGCCAATCGCTAACGGCTAATTGCTAAATTAACCGGCTTTTTTCTGACATTCCTCGCTGGGCAAGGCGGGTTTTTAATCTATACTAGCTCCTGCTCACCATTTACCAATTACTTTGCCATTGAACCAGGAGGTTCACTATGACTAAACGGGTTGTACACCCCCCACGGGGAACGAAGTTACATTGTAAGAATTGGTTGTTGGAGGCTCCTTACCGCATGATCCAGCATAATTTGGACCCTGAGGTGGCTGGCGATCCGGACAATCTTATTGTCTATGGCGGACGCGGCAAGGCGGCGCGTAATTGGGAGGCGTTTGACGCTATCTTGCGGACGCTGGAGCAGATGGATGTTGACGACACCTTGTTGATACAATCGGGTAAACCGGTGGCGGTTTTCAAGACGCACGAGGACGCGCCACGGGTGCTGATCGCCAATTCCAACATTGTGCCGGCTTGGGCCACCCAGGATAATTTCGATAAGTGGGAGCGCGAGGGGCTGATCATGTATGGGCAGATGACCGCCGGTTCTTGGATTTACATCGGTACACAGGGCATCTTGCAAGGGACTTACGAGACTTTGGGTTCGTTGGCCCGGAAACATTTTGGCGCGGAGGCTTCGCTCCAGGGTAAGTTCGTGCTGACGGCGGGTTTGGGGGAGATGGGGGCCGCGCAACCGCTGGCCATCACCATGAACGAAGGGGTGGGGCTGATTGTGGAGATTGATCCGGCGCGGGCTGAACGCGCGCTCCAGCACCGCTATGTGGATGAGATCGAGACTGACTTGGACGCGGCGCTGTGCAAAGTCGAGGATTATCGGGCGCGGGGCGAGGCGCGCTCCATCGGCTTGATCGGCAATGCCGGCGACGTCTATCCTGAATTGCTCCGGCGCGGCGTCATTCCAGATGTGGTGACGGATCAGACCCCGGCTCACGACCCCTCAATGTACGTCCCTAACGGCATGACTTTCGAGGAGGCGTTGGCACTGCGCGACTCCGACTCGACGCGCTATCAAGAAGCGGCCTATCGCACCATGGCGGAGCATTGTGCGGCGATGGTGGAGCTGCAGCAGGCGGGCGCGGTCGTTTTCGATTACGGCAACAACTTGCGTCAACGGGCCTACGACCACGGTGTGGAGAATGCCTTTGATTATCCTGGCTTTGTGCCGGCCTACATCCGCCCACTCTTTTGTGAAGGCAAAGGCCCGTTCCGCTGGGTGGCACTCTCCGGCGATCCGGAGGATATCTACGAGACCGACCGCATCATTATGGAACTCTTCCCAGAAGATGAGCATTTGGTGCGCTGGATCAAGCTGGCGCAAGAACAGGTGGCTTTCCAGGGCCTGCCCGCGCGTATCTGCTGGCTGGGTTATGGGGAGCGGGCTAAAGCCGGGTTGGCGTTCAACGAGGCGATTGCCGAGGGACGCATCAGCGCGCCCCTCGCGATTGGACGGGATCATCTGGATGCTGGCTCTGTGGCCAGTCCCAACCGCGAGACCGAGGCCATGAAAGACGGTTCCGACGCCATCTCCGATTGGCCTATTCTGAATGCGCTTATCAACGCGGTGGGCGGCGCGACCTGGGTTAGCTTTCATCATGGCGGCGGCGTGGGGATCGGTTATTCGCAACACGCCGGGCAAGTTATCGTCGCCGACGGCACACCAGAAGCGGCGGCGCGTCTCCAGCGCGTGCTCACCCCCGATCCGGGGATGGGCGTCATCCGGCACGCCGACGCGGGCTATGAGAAAGCCATCCAGCACGGGAAGGAGCAGGGTATCTGGATGCCGATGGTGGAGTGAGAAATGTGCAAATCAGCAAATGGCAAATGGCAGATAGCGTTGCCTGGCGAATAAATTCGCGGCTACCCTTGCGAAGTCCACCTGCGTGGACTAGTGGCTGGCTCGCTTTCTCGCTTTTTCGTTCGTTCGCCTTCTCGCTCACTCGCCTTCTCGCTCACTCGCCTTCTCGCTCACTCGCCTTCTCGCTTTTTCGTTCACTCGCTTCGCTTGCTTACTTAGCCAAGATGTTGTAAAATGTGTAAAATACGTATTTTACAACAGAGGGGGGATGATGACGATGTTTCAGAGGGTTAGTCGAACGGAGTTGGCCCGCAACACGCGGCGGGTGCTTAACGCTGTGCGGCGAGGCCGTCCAGCGTTGATTGAGACGTATGGGGAACCAGAAGCTGCTTTATTGGATATCGCCGATTACAGTATCCTGCAGGCGGTCATGCGCTATTACGCCAAATTGCCGAATATCGACGCGGAGGCCGGGTTGTCACGGGCGGCAGTTCAAGCGTTAGATACCACTGATGCGCGCTATGCACTAGTCTTTGCGCACTATCTGGCCCGCAGTATCAGTCTGTCCCGGGCCGCAGAATTACTGGATATGTCCTGGTTGGGGTTGCGCTCGCGTTGCCAGCGGCTGAATGTACCTTT
>JAIOSN010000070.1 GCA_021107605.1 Anaerolineae bacterium
ACGGGGTGCGAATGCTAGGGACGGTTGAGGAGCTGCGTCAGTTGGTGGAGGAGCAGCGGGTAGGACAGGTATTGGTGGTCATTCCTAGCGCTACTACTGCTGAGATGCGGTATATTGTGGATGTTTGCCGGGAATCTCAAGTGGAAGTGCTGACTTTGCCGGGTATGTATGAGATGATCGCCGGGAGCGTGCAGATTCAGCGTTTCCGCCCGGTGCAGGTGGAGGATCTGCTCGCTAGGGAACCGGTGCAGACAGATGTCTCGCAGGTGCAGCAGATTGTAAGTGGAAGGAGGGTCTTGATCACCGGGGCCGGCGGTTCTATCGGTTCAGAGCTCTGCCGGCAGGTCGCGGAGTGTGGGCCAGCGAAGCTCTTGTTGGTGGGGCATGGGGAGAATTCGATATTTCATATTCTCCACGAGATACGGGATGGGTTCCCGTCCTTGCCAGTTGAGCCGCTGATCGCTGATATCCGGGATGCAGAACGTATCCAACAGATTTTTGCAAGCTATCGGCCAGAGATCGTTTTCCACGCTGCGGCGCATAAGCACGTCCCCTTGATGGAAGCTAATCCCATAGAAGCGGGGAGTAACAACGTGGGAGGAACTTGGAATGTTTTACGTGCGGCTGAAGAATCTGGTTGTTTGCGCTTAGTGATGATCTCCACGGATAAGGCGGTTAATCCAACAAGCATTATGGGCGCGACCAAGCGCGTGGCCGAGCAGCTGGTGCAGGAAGCGGCCTATCGGACAGGACGATGTTTTGTGGCAGTGCGATTTGGTAACGTGTTGGGAAGTCGGGGCAGCGTGGTGCCCTACTTTGAGAAGCAGATTGAGGCGGGTGGGCCAGTGACGGTGACTCACCCGGATGTGAGGCGTTACTTTATGACGATCCCCGAAGCGGTGCAGTTGGTCTTGCAAGCGAGCGCGTTGGGTGAGAGCGGGGAGCTTTTTGTCTTGGATATGGGGGAACCGGTGAAGATCGTTGATTTGGCACGCGACATAATCCGGCTCTCTGGTCGAGAAGATGTTGAAATTGAATTTATTGGCTTGCGTCCCGGCGAGAAGCTCTTCGAGGAGCTCTTTTTGGAGGATGAATCTTATTGTCGCACCAGGCATGAGAAGGTCTTCGTTTCGCGGAATGGCAAGGGGCCGGAGCAGTTGTTAGTGGGGCAGGTGAAGCAATTATTGGCGCTGGCCCAGCAAGGAGATGCGGAGGGGATATACCGGGCAATTAAAGTAATTGTGCCAGAGTGTCTGCCTGCGTTTGTGGAGCGGGGGGTAAAGGGGTAGGACGCAGCTGAACGCTGATTTTTTGCTTTTATCTGCGCGAATCTGCATCCAAAATTAAAAGTGTCAGGCAGTTAGTCAATGTCATTAAGTTAAGCTACTGACCAGACCTCAGAGGTCTAATGCGACTCTCTCCCGCAAGAAAATTACCGCAAATACGCCGTGGTTTGCCGCTAGACCGCGCTACCAGAGACCTCGGAGGTCTTATCTTAATGACATTGGGCAACTAGTTCAGCATTTAGCTGCGTTCTATTTTGCATGATAGAGACTGGTTCTTGGTTTGATAGAGTGAGGGGATATGGTTAATCGACGGAGACAAGTGTTGGTTTTTGGATTAGGAGTGCTTGGGTTGGCGATCTTGGTGGGAGTAGGGATCGCTATCGGTGCTGGCGGGAGTTCTCTGCGCCGGCCGTTCAGCGCTTTCCCACAAGTTCCACTGCCTACGACCACTGCTACTCTCTCCCCGACACCAACCCTTACGCCGGAGCCAATAAAAACATCCATCCCGGCGTACACGCCGGCGCCTCCGACGCCTTCCCCAACGCTCACTCCCACTCCTACTAGCCGTCCCACCTTAGCGCCGGTGACCTTCGCGAGCGATTCTTCTGCTGACGCGGTGGACTTCAACACTCTGGTTCCTCTGACCACTACTCTCGCGGGGGTTGATATTCAAGCAGCCGGCTTCGACGAGGCTGGTCACTTGCTAACGGAACTGCCGGGCGAGCTGGTCGCTCAAGTTGCAGATTGGTCGCTGGCGGATAACCTGATTCTCTGGATGCGGTTGCATACGGCTGTGCCGGTGGAACAAGCGGGCATTGTCTACTGGCTATTTGCGCTGGATACGGATGGCAACTTGGAGACGGGGCGACCCGTGGGAGATGGGTTGATCAATCCCGATATGGGAGCGGAGGTCACGTTGGGCGTCCACTCGAATCCAGCCACGGGGTTACAATTCAAGCCGTATATGTTGATTTGGGATCAAGCGCGTGCGGAATCTAGACGCTATGAATTGACGGCGGAAGTGAAATTTAGCCCAGAGCGGGATATACTCTTCCTGCGGGTTCCCAAATTGAAGTTGGGAGAGCTCTTATCCGAACTCTCTAATGTCGAACCTGAATGGGAGAGGACGGTGGGGCGGGCAGCGATTCTCTTTGATGCGGGGAGTGGCTTGGCCGTGGATTTCTGTCCGGGGATTCCTGAGTAATAAGCAGATGAATCCATCACCATATTTGAATTTCTGGTGGACGGGGGAGTTAGCCGTCTCTGAAGCTGCGCTCATCTCCTGGGCACGGACGCAACGGTTGTTACCGCTGCTCGGATGGCGCGCCGCGCAAGAGGGCTGGTCGCTCTCTCCTACGTTGCAGCAAGCGGTGAAGGAAGCTCGCTATCGACTCACAGCGCGTGAGGTGTTGCTAAAGCAACAATTGAAGCAATTGAGCGAAATCGTTGTTCGTCAGGAAATCCCGGTAGTAGTGGTGAAAGGGCCGGTAATAGCAGAATTTTACCCCGAGACGATCCTGCGTCCTTATTCTGATCTGGATTTATTGGTACCGGAACAGGATGTTACTGAATTGATAACTGCCTTGCAGCAAGAAGAGTATCATGCTGAATTGGGTGGTGGTCGTTCTACCCATCTACCGCCTCTCTATCCTTCAACGGCTGGTTTTAGGGTGGAAATTCATACTGCCCTAGATGCTCATGGAGCCGATTCTCTTTTTACCTTTGAGCGCTGGGCTGAGAGCTCAGCGCCGTGGAGGGCATTTCCCAGTATGCGGATTCCGGACCCCCTAGAACACTTGCTCTACCTCACATATCATTTGATTGAGCGTCATCAATTTGCAGGGGGGGGGCTGGCGCTGGCCGATTTCAAGTTCCTGACGGCTGGTTGGGGTATATACGAGTGGCAGACGTTACAGGAGAGAGCCATGTCCCTCGGTATGTTACGTTCGGTAGGGTTAGCTCTTCGCTTGGTTGCTTGGTTTTGGCCGGCGACCGATCTCACTGAGGCGCTTACTTACTTCCCCTTTCCGCCTGATAAAGTGTTGGCGGTTAGTCAACGCATGTTATTAGGATATCAGTCCAAATTGTTACCCAGCGTCTGGCGTGATTTAGAGGGCACGGGATATAAAGATTGGATAAGATATCTCAAGAAGATTCTCTTTGGAGAACCACAACAAGCGCAACGCATGTCGTTCATGGAGAAGCTGCACTTTGGGCTGCACCGTCCAGTGCATTTAGTGAGGACCTATACTCCGGCGGCCTGGTCGCTTTTGCGTGGCGACCCCGAGAGCCGTGCGGCGTGGCAGGCGCGTCGTGAACTGATGGTCTGGTTGCGGGCAGAGGAAGGGCTTTAGGGTGCTGGCGCGCTTGAAATTCGGGGGGCAACTATTGCTGTTGGGCGTTAGCGCTCCCCTGCTACTATTTCCGGCGCAATTACCGGAAGCAACCCTTGTTATCTTACTTGTCCTGATAGCGTATTGGTCCGTGGAGACGTTTCAACGGCATCCCTGGCCTGCGACAACTTTTAATGGCGCATTGTTGCTGTTTTTGATAATGGTGGGGGTGGGGATACTGGTCTCCCCGTGGCCGGAAGTAACCTTGTCCAAAGCCACGGGGATAATTCTAGGCCTGCATCTCTTCCGCTGGATCACGTCGCTGCGCAAGCCGGAATTTCAGCGGATTTCCTTGTATCTCTTTATCATAGCGGTGCTGGCAATCTGGGCGTTGGGAATGGTAAGTGTGGGTTGGAATAGGAAGATACCCTTGCTCAGCAATTGGATTGCTCTCCTGCCCCCAAAAATCTACTCTTTGCCGGGGACGCCTGGCAGTGGTGTAAGCCCTAATCAACTGGGAGGCGTTCTGGCCCTGGTGCTGCCGGTGTTTGTCGCACTAGCCCTTGGTGGGAGTCTTCGTCTCTCATCTCTATTCAATTGGCTGGTGGGGATACTAGCTATGATCTTGGCGGCGACCTTGCTGTTGACGCAATCGCGGAGTGGCTGGGGCGGCGGGTTGTTGGGTATCCTCTCTCTCTTGGTGCTTGGTGGTTTTAGTTGCGAGAAGCGTTGGCCGAAATATGCAATAATTTGTTTACTGGTGGCAATGCTGTTGGTCTCCGTGATCATCTTAGCGGAGGTAGGCCCAGCGCAGGTGGGAGCGTTTCTGCAGGAATCCGCCCACGGGCAACTTGAAACCGAGATAGTGGGTACTATTACCCTCAGTGGACGGTTGGAGATTTGGAGCCGCGCGCTCTATGCTATTCAGGATTTCGCTTTCACCGGTTGCGGCTTAGGAACGTTCCGGAAAGTGGTCTGGATACTCTATCCATTGTTCACTATCTCCCCTTCGCACGATATATCACACGCGCACAATGTTTTCTTGCAGATGGCGGCGGATCTAGGATTGCCGGGGTTGATATCCTACTTAGCATTGTTAGGGATGGCTGGGGTTGCGAGTTGGCGTATAGCTCAAGCCGGAAAACGGGAACGGTGGTTAGCATTGGGAATCTTGAGCGGCTTGATTGGTTATCACATTTATGGTTTAACCGATGTTCTCGCTCTGGGCTCGCGTCCTCATTTTCTCTTCTGGTGGATGTTGGGGTTGCTGGCGTTGGAAGGGGAAAAATCGTTTGCTGACAAGGCGCTGGTAAGATAAAATGGGACGGACAGAATACGTGAACTTGCAAATCCTCTTTCTTGGTGCTATAATGGCTATGTTGCGTCAAGGCGTGACTAATTTATGGATGAAATAGAAAAATCTTTTACAAAAGCTACAGCTATGGGTACGAGGAGTCTCGGAAATATGGCTAATGCTTTGAGAAAATTTGTTGTATGGTCTTGGCGGTTGCTCGGTGACCGGCAGGTTGTAGTTTCGTTATTAGGACGTTACAGCGCTCACTTGGCAATTATAGCGTTGGCGTTCCTCTTAGTTTTTCTCCAACATTCTTCTTTTGTTAACAGCCTCGCGGCCAGTGGGCCGCTTCCCTCTTTGCAGGCAGTGGCAGAACCGGTGGCTACACCTACCTTTACCGCTGTTGGCAACCCAACTTCTTGGCAGGCGCCAGTGCAGGAGGCCATTGCCAGAAAGGCTTTACCTTATACTGAAATCCCAGAGCGAGTACGCTTGGAAGTGATAACTTACACTGTTCAGATTAATGATACCGTGTGGGGTATAGCGGAGCGCTTTGGGCTTACTCCAGCGACCATTGTTTGGTCCAACATGGAGACTTTGCAAGGTGCTCCCTGGTTACTACAGCCAGGGTTGACGCTTGATATTCCCCCCGTGGATGGAGCCTACCATACCG
>JAIOSN010000068.1 GCA_021107605.1 Anaerolineae bacterium
AAGTACAACGCCTGGTTCGACAACATGGATTACGGACCAAACTGCCACAACGTACCGTTCCCCACAGAGACGATAATAAAGCAAACGCCCAATTGGTTGAACGCACGTTGCGCTCCGGGCAGAGATTGCGAGCCACCCAACACGTTATCTTGGTAGGGGATGTCAATCCAGGCGGAGAGATAGTGGCGAATGGCAATATCATCGTTTGGGGACGAGTACTGGGAACCGTCCATGCCGGAGCAACTGGTGATAGATTCGCCACCATCCGCGCATTGGAGTTAAATCCGGCCCAACTGCGTATCGCCGGGTTGATTACGCGCTCACCAGAAGGGACAAAACAACGCCCCTCGCTGCCAGAGATAGCGTACATCCAAGAGAATATCATCATTGTGGAACCTTGGTCAGGAGGAGGCAAATAATGAGCGGGAAAATTATCACCATCTCTTCAGGTAAGGGCGGGGTAGGAAAATCAACCACTACCGCCAACCTGGGAATAGCTTTGGCCTTGCTGGGCAAAAGTGTAATTTGCATTGATGCCGATATCGGGTTGCGCAACTTGGATGTGATGCTCGGTTTGGAAAACCGGATTGTTTACGACATTATCAATGTAGTCACAAAACAATGTTCTTTACGCAAAGCCCTGGTGCGAGATAAGCACTACTCCAACCTCAGCCTCTTGCCGGCCGCCCAAATTTGCGATAAGAGCGCTATCAGCGAAGACGAAATGGTGCGGATCGCCAAAGAAGCGGCGGAACAAGCGGATTATGTACTCATTGATTCACCAGCCGGCATTGAACATGGTTTTCGCTACGCTGTTAAGCCGGCCGAATTGGTGCTCCTGGTAACCAACCCGGAGGTCTCTGCCGTCCGCGATGCTGATCGGGTAATTGGGCTACTAGAGGCTGAAGGACGCGCGCCAGTGCAACTCATCATCAACCGCTTGAATCCCGAATTAGTTCGCCGTGATGTGATGCTAGATGCCGATTCAATCCTGAATTTATTAGCGATCAACCTGGTAGGCATCGTGCCCGAAGACCCTGCTATCCTCATAGCCGGGAACCGGGGACAGCCAGTGTTACTGGATGAACGTTCTCTCGCAGGTAAATCTTTCCGCAATATCGGTCGTCGCTTAACAGGGGAGGAGGTGCCTTTCATCCCCCTCCAGGCGCCATCGTTGCTCCAACGGATATTTAGATTTCAACGGTAAGCAAGAAGGAACACTTTACCATCCACTACACACCCGGATTCCAAACCTTAGACCGCTTTCAGCTTGATTGATTGAAATTAGTGAACCCTTAATCAAATTTTGTAGCTACTCCAAGTGAGGAAAATATGCGATTTACGAACCTGTTTCGACGTCGCCGTCGCGATTCCGACAAAGACATTGCCACTCAACGGCTACAACTGGTGCTATCTCACGACCGCGCCAATATCTCACCTGGCATGTTGGAAAAATTGAAGGATGAAATCATCGCCGTGATTTCCAAACATCTAGAAATTGAATCCGACCAAGTCCGCGTAAACTTCCAAAAAAACCAACGGGAAACGCGTCTGGTAGCCGACATCCCGCTCAAAAGACACACTGGACGGCAAAAGAGGATTTGATCTCTGAGCTATGAACAGATCACTTTGGCAACACTTCGATTGGGGTCTGCTCATCATCGCGCTGCTTTTGACCATCATCGGAGTAGCCATGATTTACAGCGCCACCATTGGCAGTCAAGACCTCCTAGATGCCTGGCGCAAGCAAGCTCTTTACGGAGCCATCGGGCTGGTGCTTATGTTACTCACAGCCTTTATCAACTACCGCTTGCTAGAAAGTCTCCAATGGCCCCTTTACGCTATTACCATCCTAGTGTTAATTTTCACCTTGCTCTTCGGCAGCAGTGAAATTAGCTCCGTCCGGCGCTTCATCTACATCGGGGGGGTCTCCATACAACCAGCCTTCCCCGCACTCCTGCTGCTGATCATCAGTCAAGCCAGTTTGCTAGCGCGCAACGCTCCCCACGCCCCTGAATGGCAGGAATTTGCTCTTTCGCTAGCCCTCATCGGAACCACCGGCTTTCTCGTTTTCCGACAGCCAAACCTGAGTACCGCCACACTTTACGCCGCCATCTGGGGCGCCATGCTCTTTGTTTCCGGCGTTAATCTGGCGTATCTGGGAGGGCTAGGCCTGAGTGTCCTCACCGCTATCCCTCTGATCCTGCCGCATCTTCCCACTTACATGCAAAACCGCATTTATAATTTCCAAGATCCCACCAGAGACCTCTGGGCACAATATAATCTCGACCAAGCCCTCATCAGCATCGGGTCAGGCGGTCTCTGGGGTAAAGGCTACGCCTCCGGGACGCAGAGCCAACTACACTTCCTCCGCGTACGTCACACCGATTTCATCTTCTCGGTCATCTGCGAAGAGCTGGGTTTCAGCGGAGCGCTACTCTTGCTGATTCTCTTTGGACTGTTGCTCTGGCGGCTACTCCAGATCGCTGCCCACGCCGCCGATCTGACCGGGCAACTGATCGTGGTCGGCATCAGCACTTACATCTTCTACCAGCTGATCATCAACTTGGGCATGAACCTCAGCCTACTTCCCGTAGCCGGACTACCGCTCCCCTTCATCAGCAGTGGCGGCAGCGCCCTGGTCGTTGCTTATATCGGCCTAGGCCTGGTGGAGAGCGTAGCTATGCGCCACCGCCGTTTGGAACTCTAAATTCCACACTGGGTTCCCCATCTCCCCGCAACCTCCCGCCACGTTTGTTTTTAAGGGAGAATGTCCCCTCGCACACTCTACACATTGCTTGTCCCAACTAGCGCTACCCCTAAGCCAAACCAGGGAATGGCAGCTTGCTCACCAGCGCTCCCAGCGCCGCTTTCCCCACAGATAATACCCATTTTGCATTCCTTGTTCCGTGTTATAATAGGCGCGCAGTAAGAGAAAAGGAGAATTATATGAACATACGTGTTCGTTTTGCACCTAGCCCAACCGGCAACCCGCATATCGGCAACATTCGCACGGTTGTCTTCAATTGGCTTTTCGCACGTCAGAATAATGGGAAATTCATCCTCCGCATAGAGGATACTGATCGTTCACGCTACACCCCCCACGCCGTCAAAACCATTGAGGAGAGTCTAAGATGGTTAGGTCTTGATTGGGATGAAGGCCCCGATATCGGCGGCCCTTACGGCCCTTACACACAATCAAAGCGGTTGCCACTATACCAAGAAAAAGCCAATGAGTTACTTAAAAAAGGATTGGCCTATCGTTGCAACTGCACCCCCGAACGCCTGGAAGAGGTCCGGGAGAGGCAACGGGCCGCGGGGGTAGACACCCCCATGTATGACGGCCATTGCCGCGACCTCCCCTCAGATGCGATCTCGCCCGCTGAACCACACGTGATCCGCCTCAAAGTTCCCCGGGAAGGTGAAACCATCGTTCACGACATGTTAAGAGGGGCTGTCACCTTTGAGAACAAGCGCATTGATGACCAGGTCTTGCTGAAATCCGACGGGTTCCCCACTTACCATCTAGCGGTAGTGGTGGATGACCATCTGATGAAAATCAGTCACATCATCCGGGCCGACGAGTGGCTATCCAGCACCCCCAAACACGTCATTATGTACCAGGCTTTCGGCTGGACGCCCCCCACTTTTGTGCATGTCCCCCTGGTGATGGGGAAAGATGGCAAGAAACTCTCCAAACGCCACGGAGCCGTCTCGGTGGCAGATTTCCGCCAGCAAGGTTACTTGCCAGAAGCCGTGCTGAATTTCCTGGCCATGTTAGGTTGGGCGCCCGGTGAAGGCGACGAACGGGAAATCTTCACTCGTGAGGAATTATTAGCAACCTTCGAGCTCTCCCGCGTCAAACTAAGTTCAGCCGTCTTCTCTTATGACAAGCTGGATTGGATAAACGGGGTATACATTCGAAACATGGAGAAATCGGAATTACTCAAACGGTTGGTCCCCTTCTGGCAAGCTGCGGGACTAGTCCCCAGCCCCGTTCCATCCGAGATGTTCGAGACGCTAGAGCAAGTCGTCCCCTTGATCCAGGAACGCCTCAAGCGTTTGAAGGATGTGGTGGAGCTTACCGATTTCATCTTCGCGGAGATAGAAACCCCGCCAGCCGAGAAACTAGTTGGCAAGAAGATGACTCCCCAAGAGAGCCTGGAAGCAGTGCAAGCAGTGCAAGCATTACTCTCCAACTTGGTGAATTTTGATGCCGCCACAATGGAGCCGCCATTGCGACAACTGGCCCAGGATCTAGGCTTGAAAGCTGGTCAGATATTTAACATCATGCGCGTAGCCACTAGCAATAAGCGCGTAGCGCCGCCTCTCTTTGGAAGTATCGAGGCCCTTGGACGCAAGAGAACCTTGCAACGACTCTCCCGCGCAGAAGAAGCCCTGACGCAACTGATCGCCAGCGAGAAAGATTAAGCTAATCTTTAGCTATTCCATCAAAAAACGCCCCTGATAAAAGGGGCGTTTTTTGGCGTGCTCAACTACCTGGGTTACGCGGACGGTTTTCTCCGTCTGCCCTGGCCCGCATTGGGATAGCAGATAACTGCTGCCATCGTTCTCACCGAGAGGGTAGACGGCCGGCTTGAGGTAGCAACCCCAATATCTCCAGCCGTTGCCAACAGCGGCGCTACATGAAAGGCAGAAGCTGGCGTGGGCATTACTGCGGCAGAACCATCTTGGATTTCCAAGAGCCACGCAGAGACCATCTGCACGGGCATCGGATTGCCATTCACGGCAGTCACTCGCGCCGCTAACGGCTCCACCATCCCAATTCCCGCCAGCAGCGGCACCAGCGGTATGATCAAGAGAATCCCGGTGGGGACCATACTACCCCCTAACCCAATCACATGATAATGTAATATACCCTCCGCATCTACTTCATTACGCTTGATCTCCGCACTAGCGGGAAAATCATCTGAGGGGAGAACCTGATTAAAGAGACCTGCGGGCGTATTGACTTGAAGATAATCTACGGAAATCCTAATCTCCAATGTCAACTCATCAATTGGATCTGCCCCCCAAATCTTCACCGCCAACAGAGTACGTTCTCCCACACGGGCAGTTACAGGACCCTCAAATCCAATCACGGGGATAACATTCTCTGCGGAAGAAGGAGTTGACACTGTCCCCAGCAACTCAACCCCTCCTTTTTCACCCTGTGGTGCTACCACGCCAGTAGGCACCGCTTCGCCACTACAGCGTACCCCCACCAGCACTATTACCGCTATCAGCCAGACCCACTTTGCCTGCTGCATCATCTTTCTCCATACCAGAAACCCAGGAATCATTCATCAAATTACATTCATACTATCCGATGAGGCTATAAAAAGCAAGTTGTCGTTCAATTTCTGCGACAAGCGAGGAAAATCCACCAAAGTAGCTAGCGAAGATTAAAATTGGCTCCACTGAAAAAAGATATCTTGCCGCAAAGACACCAAGGACGCTAAGAAAAA
>JAIOSN010000305.1 GCA_021107605.1 Anaerolineae bacterium
CGGATATACTCGCACGGCTGCCACTCCGTAGTGGGATACGTCCAATGCGCTGGTCGGGCATCATCTTGAGCCAATACCTCACCATCATCTCCCAGCATATGGACAAAAACCTTATAATCAGTAGGAATTGCGCCCCGCGCTCGCCAGTAAAGAGCTATCAGGACAGTATCCCCCGGCGCAGCGCGTGCCGGAGCATCGTATCCCACCAACTGGATATCCTCGCCGAAGGTCATCTGCAAAGGATACTCTAGTCGTGGCGGGTCAAGGCTGACCGTGGGAGGGGATTGTAACGTAGCCAAAACCAGCGGAGTACCTAACGGGGCCTGATTGGGCCGGTAAAAAGCCAGTTCCAGCCGGTACGCACCGGCGGGGATTCCCTGGGGGGGAACCAGCCGGTACTCTTGCTTCACCGGCAGCTCTTCGTACCAGATATCCGTAGCCAGTCGCCGCTCCTCCTGAAGCCAAACCCGCTCATCTTCCACCGCCACCAGACGCAAGATGGAACGCAACGGCACAGCTAACGTCCCGCGCAGTTCCACGGTTAGATAGAGTGGCACAGCGGGTAACAAGCGGGGGCCGTGCAAGCGGCAATTCGTAATAGCGATTTCTGCTACGACGCCGTCCTCGCAAACTATAGTTTCACCAAAGTCACTATCAAAGGGGGCCGGCGTGTAACGGTAAAGTGTCAACGGCGTCGCTGCGTCGTAAGGATCGACCGCGGTAGCTACAGCATGATAACGTTCCTGGAACCAGGGTTGCACGCACACGCCATCCCAGGCGACACTCCGCAGCGCTACCATGTAGTCCGGACGCGCTTTCTGCAAGGTCTCCAATAGCGTGGAAGTCGCGGCTCCCTCCGGTAACTCCACCACAGGCCAGCTGGTGAAATGCGGTAATCCTGCGGAAGACACCGCCACGCGCTCCACCGGCAGCGCATGTTCTCCCAACCACTCGGCCAGATTATCGTAAAGTACCGCTCGTCCGGCAACCCGCAGACGCCAAGTGTGAACCGCCGCCGGGGCCAACAACGCCAGCAACAAAGCCGGCAAGAGCCAAAACCAGACGCGGTACTCTGAAGCACGCAGCCGCTTGAACGTGATCATAACGCCGCTAGCTCCTATCTCTCATAGAGAGAACTGACGTCCAGAGCGGCGCCCCAGATACGCTCGCCCTCCAAATCAATCCAACTCCCGGTCTGCACTAACGTGCGCCGCTCCTCCGGTACCTGCACAAAGGTGACGCCGTTGGCCGTGATGGAAGCCGGCCCATACGCCGGTTTCTTAATGTAGGCCGCCAAACCGGCCCGGCGGATATTCTGGAGCGTGAGATCCGTCACCCTCACCCACGAAGAGTCTTTGCTCACCACGCCGAAATCCAAATCCTCCAAGCACAGCCCTTCCGCCGTGACCCGACTCGCCTCTCCCACAGAGAGACCCTTGTCTCCGATAGCGTACATGCGCACATCGTGCAGTTCTATCACGGAGCCGCTCACATCAAAGCCATCACCGGCGATATCATGAAAGGTACACCGCTCTACGAATCCCTCACCAAAATCAATATCGACGGCATCAGAGGGAGCATAGGCAAACTCCACATCTGTGAAAGCAATTTGCCCCCGGACAACGTTGATCGCGTCTTCACTCTCGGTCTGGAGAATACGGCTCTGATCCAACCGCAGGTCGCTAAGGTAGAAGGTGATCCCGCCGGTGAGCGTCCAACCATCTTGATTGATAGCCAGCGTCTTCTCAACCGTGACGTGCCGCCAGATTGAAGTCTCCCGCGCTCCCCAGACCACAATTCCGCGCCAACGCTCTCCCGTGGGCTGAAGTGTGACCGGCGCCTCCGCCGTGCCTTCAAAACGCAGCGGGCCGCTCGCCAAGAGGTAATTCTCTGCGCCAAAGCGTAACGTCGTGCCAGGATCAAGTTGCAAACCGTACCCCTCCGGGAGGACCAAACTACGGGTGATTTCCCAGTCGCCGGGCGGAATATGCAACATCTGCGCTCCCTCCACTTCCACCAAGTAAGGATGTTGCCCTAACGCCTCCTCCACCGTAGGACGCTCCGGTAGTGGCCCGTGAGCCACGGGAAGTGGATAATCCAATACCACCGGGTGCGCCACCGTGCGCGGCAATCCCCAAATGCGAGTCAGCAGCTCAATTTTGGGTGGATCCTCTATACCGTTTGCAAAAGTGAGTACCTCGCGGGGTACCTGCA
Organism: Anaerolineae bacterium; assembly: GCA_021107605.1. GTDB lineage: Bacteria > Chloroflexota > Anaerolineae > B4-G1 > SLSP01 > G713. The sequence continues at coordinate 2,215 of JAIOSN010000305.1, forward strand.
AGCGCGCATACTGCATGGAAGTGGCGTCAAGCGTCAGCGGACGTAAAACCGGGTGTTCTGGCGTTGCGGAGAGAGGGCGTACCATCAAATCAGCAGCATCCGAGGCGACCCATTCCGGGCGTACCGGGATGTGCTGAGCTCCGACTTGCACCGCCACGATCTCCACCTGGAAATCCAACAGATTCCCCACATCCAGGGAGAGCGTCTCTGTTAAAATATTTGGTTGGTAGACGTAAACCATCTGATAGGGTTGCAAGAGTTCTCGCAGTGAGCGCTGGCGCAAGGCCAACCTCTCCCAGGGCGACTTCAATAGCTCTGCACCGAACTCTGGTTCCAATGCCGTCTGTACCATTTGCAACTGTGAGCCATAACGTTCCTCTAATTCCGCCAGATATTCCGGCTGACTGAACGCTCGCAAGAAATGCAAATAGGACAATTGCAGCGAGGGATCATCGTAAGCTACCGTCTGGCGCAACCCGGCCAGAGATACTAGTTCCACATCACCTGCTTCCGGCAAGGGCTGTGCATCAAAAACGACTGGTTCCAAGAGCGCGGTGATAGGATTGTAATAAAAACGCTGATTATGCCAGACCAGAGCATGTCGCGCATCCCACAAATCAACCAGAGCCAGGAATTTACCCAGGGTCTCTAAATCGAACACCTGCGAGGCAGGACGTTCCTGGTTCCAGAGAGCACGCAATAACCCTACCGCCGTATCACGTTGGGCAGAGAGCAGGGGATCGCGTTTTATCTTCCCAGAGTCGAACTCGTCGATGATATGGAACTCATTCACCCCGCGCGGAACCAGTTCATCGTTTTCATAAGCGACGCGATACTTCCAGACCAAATCCTCGTCGTAGCGGATAATGGGAGCCTCGCGTCGTTGTTGGGATTCTAACAATTCCTTCGTAAAACCCTCTTCCAGCGCGTAAATTCCGCGATACTCGCCATTCAACACCACGCGGACGTAGCGATAGTGTACACTCAACACCCCCTCCACCCGCAGATTATCCAAGAACAAGCCCTCGTTGAGATAAGTGCGCGTTGAAGGGTCTTGCAATGAAAACACTCTCATGCCGTGGACGTAATGGTCATCTCGCGTCTCCACGCGGAAGGACCATTTATCGCCGGCAATGTGATCGGCCCAATCTCCTTTAAGGCGCACCTTTACCGGGATTTCCTCCTGATCCAAGCGGAGTGTAGCGGGCACAAAATCAGCTGCGGAAGTGACTAAAATCCAATGTGATAGCGCCTCCTCGCGCTTAGCCTCGATTTTAGCAAAATCGCCAGGCGCAATATCCAAATAGAACGTCTCCAAAACATCGCCTGCTTCCAGCGTTGTGGAAGTCGGGGTAGGAACCGGCATAGATGTAGGTACAGAAGTGGGCGGGGCAACCAGTGAGAGCCGCGCCGTCTGGGATGTGGGGCTAAACAAATGTGCGGTGACCAATACTCCGCCGCCAACCAGGACAATCAACAACGTGACCAAAACCGGCCAGCGCCTCTGCGCCACGCCAGCCGGTTGCCGTGACGTAGATTCTTCAGGGACTTGAGGAGATTTCTTGATCTTCATACTCCAAGCTACCCTTCCAGATGGAATCCGGCTAACATGCCCTGAACGTATTTTGAATACCGCTCCACGCGCAGCGGGAAACTTTTCAGCACCTCTCTCAGTCGCCGGTAGGCCGGCGGATTGACGGGAGATTTCAATTCAATGATGAGCATCCCCTCATTGGCAACCGGAGAACTCAAATCCGGGGCTACCGCCAATTGTTGAGGAAAAGCACGCAACCTGGTATCCACGGTCAAGCGCAACACGCCATCTAGCGTCTCATAATAGCTCCGCCAGTAATGGTTGATCAATGTTGGAAGCGGCGCCTGCTCCAACCAGTAGCGCACGCGCTCCGGCGCAACCCCGCGGATGTGCTGCAACAACGTCACCCAGGCAGAATCACGAAGGCTGAACGCTAAATCGCAAGGGACGTTCTCCTTCCAGCCTACCAATCCCTCCTTGCATTTCAATTCAAAATGCCCCCCGGTCACGCGCTCTACGTCAGTGCCATACCAGCGTAACCGTAACTTGCGGCGGGAGCTCACGCCGCTCAAGTTATCGTTGAGATTTTGCTGGTCGAGAAAGTCGAAGTAGACGTTGTTCACCTGGCGGGGAGGATAGGTCACGCGCCAATGTGCGGGATGCAACCGTACCCAAGCCTCAACCTGCGGCAACAGATACGCCTTACAGGGAACTTTGAATTCATAACGCAACTGCGGGGCAGACGTCATGGCTGCGTCTCCGCTCCCGGCGCGGGGAGTGCCGGATAAGCGTTCTGGGCGGGGACAAGTATCTCCGGCATCTCTGGGCCAACCAGACGCACCAGCACCTCTACCTCGCCATCCCCAGAAAGCAGCACCGCGGCCGGCACACGCACGCGCACCAGACGCGGCACGGCGCCGGTGAGAGCGCGCAACGTGAGCGTCTCCGAGGTAGCGAGCAAAAGCTCGCGGTCAGCCTCCACCACCCACTCCATTTTAAGAGGAACGAAAGCATTCCCACCCAGATCCAATCCCACCACCTCTACCGGCAACGGCTGCAAATTACCCAGTTCCAGCCACAAGCCCGCCGGATCATCCGCTACGTAGGCCACGATGGACAAGGCCGGGGCCAGCTGCGCACGCATGGCCCGCTGATGTTGCTCCAACCGCGCCCAGGGCAAAGCGGCATCTGCCAGATCCCCCAAAATCCACCAGCGAGTCTCCATCTCTTCACCGAAAGCGATTCGCAACTCCTCCAGAGCCTCCGGCCGGCTGAAACGTTGCAACGCGCGCGCGTAAGCCAATTGGATGCGTGGATCATCCATGAAGAGTGCTGGTAACGGAGCTATTTCCGCCGCGCGCAGGCCGCCACTTAACGGGATAAGATGGTCCGTGGCAACATCGTAGTACCACCGGAGCGTGCGCCAATCCAATGTTGGCGCGCCGTACCAAAGCGTCGTCACCGCCAAAAAGCGACCGGTGGCCTCCGCGTCAAATAGCGCGGACGGCATGAGAGTGCCGGCTTGCACCGCATGTAGCCGCGCCAGGATCTCCTGCCGCACGGCTTCATCTTCCCCCGACTGCCACACTTGGAATTTTGCGTATTGGAATCCGGATGTGGTGAGCAATGTACGCAAATCGGCCCGCGCAGCCCAATACGCCTGAGTATCAAATCCCACCAGGACAAGGCGTTCGGGCGTAGGAACGGGGAGCTCCTCCAGCACGTACAGCCCCTCTGCTTTCCCATTCAAAATCAACCGCACCAGAAAACTATCCATTTCCGCCCCACCGTCATGGCGCAAGGTAGCCCTAGCCCCCCAATCGAAAAGATAATCCCCTTCCGCCGGGTTGAGAGCTAGCCGCAAGGGATCCTCGCTCCCCAGTTCCTCCAGTACCGTAGCCTCCAGGTACCACGCACTCTCTGACTGTAAGCTAAATTCCCCTACAAGCCAATGCAACTCTACCGCGATGCTCTCCTCTCCGTAGGTCAACGTAGCCGAGGCGATATCTTGAGGACGAGGAAGATAAAAACCTAACTGGCGCACTTGCTCGCGCTGGTGGAGCAACCGTTGATATTCCTCGAAGGGTAAATCAATTTGGAGAACCGGCAGCGTGGCTCGCTGCGACCACCTTGCCACTATCTCGCGGGGATACATAGCTCCACGGAGTATTACCTGGTGCCAGCCCTCTTGATGCGCCATGAAGCCTAGTCCCAGAGAGAACAGCAACAACCCAATTAGCAAGACACGATCCAACTTAAATTGAGAGGTCGCAGCAGCAGAGCGAGAGGTAGAATTAGAACTTGAAGCTCTTACCCGCACTCAATCCCCCAGAACCCGATCTTGCTGGATAAAGCTTATCTCCCGCACCGGGAACCGCTGCTTGAGGCTGGCGACCAGGGCGCTGATAATCTGCGGGGTATCGGCGTGAATGAAATAGGTCAACTGCAGAGCGCCGTCGCGACTATCCAGACGCCTAAAATCCACCACCTCCACATACTCCAATAACTGAGCATTAACTTGGTCAAAAAGTGTTTCTTGATCCACTTCCTCAACTACAATGTTGAGATAGAGATTGTGAGGATCAAACTTACGTTTGAAAAGAAGTCGTGCGGCCATATAACCCAAGATTACCATAACACCCACGACCGTCGCCCAACGCTGTTCCGCTCCCACGCCCAGCCCAATAGTGATCGCCAGAAAGAGAAACATCAGCTCTTCCGGCTCCTTGATGGCCGTCCGGAAACGCACGATGGAGAGAGCACCCACCAATCCCAACGTGAGCGCCAGGGACGATTTGACAATGGTGATGATCAGAGCAGTCGTCAAGGTCAATACCGGCAGCAGCCGCGCAAATTTACGCCGGTTGGACAAGGATTGTGCAAAATGCTCATAATACCAGGCCACTATCAGAGATAATAAGAGACCGATGGACATGTTCAAGACCAGCATTGCCAGCGAGACCGGTGCCGCACCACCAAGATCAAACATCTTCTTCTCCTCTGAAAATAAGTCAAAAGTCTGAAGTCGCAAGTCAAAAGTCTGCTTCAAGACCCAGGTGTTGGCGTTAGTGAAGCATTTTCATTATTGTGGGTGTGGCATCCCACAGCGGATAAACAGGCTTTTCCAGGAAAAAAACTAAAAACCTCTGCGTTTTTCTGCGCCAATCTGCGTCCCAAATTAGAAAGGTCAGATAACTAGTCCTCACAATAAAAATGAGGTGGCAATTTCCAAGAAATTGCCTCCCTCCCTGTACATAACGGCTCATTATAACACACCCAACCCCTCTCCAAAATTCTCCGGGGAGAGAGGAAAACTACCGCAGCCGAGACCAATGTCATTAAGATAAGACCTCCGCGGTCTCTGGTAACGCTGCCTAGCTGCAAACACCGTTAAGACCTCGGAGGTCTGGATACCGGTTTTGCTGGTCAAAGTACCTCCCCAGACCGAGATTTCGCCACCCAGCAGCGGATTTGTAGACCTCTGAGGTCTGAAATAGGCCAGCCTAAGTAGTAACCGATTTTTTAACCTCTTAACCAATCTATGTAATCAGTGAAATCTGTGGTTCATTTTCTGTCACAAAAAACAAGAATTTTGCTGATAAGGTACTAGCGTATTGCTTGCTCTTTCCGCAGGCACAGGTATATTGATCGTCAAATGCGTAGAACCCGCTTCCACCACTATTTGGCCGCCTGGCTCTTGTTATTACTCTTTATCCAGGCGGTGAACGCCATTCCCGCGCTCTCCGTCACCGTGGATGAACCCGTCCACGCGCTGACCGGGTACAGCATCTTGCGCACCGGTGATCTGCGTCTACTAGAAGATCATCCCCCGCTAATAGAGATGTGGTTAGGCTGGCCGCTGCTCCTCTCGCCGGACATCCCACATCCGGCTGAAGTTCCCAGCTGGCAGAGTGGGGATTGGCGACTTCTTGCCTACGATGATTATTGGTGGCAGCAAGTCCCCGTTGACGACTGGCTCTTTCCAGCCCGGTTCACCAATGTCCTCCTCTCCCTGCTACTCGGCGCACTACTCTACCGCTGGGCCACAGATTGGTTTGGCAGCCGCGCCGGTCTCTTAGCGCTAGGACTGTTCGCCTGCGACCCCAACATCCTGGCGCACGCCAGTCTGGCAACGTTGGACTTAGGCGTTACCGCTCTCATCTTCGCCACACTCTACAGTTTCCAACGCTGCCTGCGACGTCCCACCACTACGCGCGTCATCGGCGCGGGCCTGCTGCTCGGCCTGGCCTTGAGCGCCAAAATATCCGCCGCGCCATTGCCTCCGCTCACGGCCGCGCTCATGCTCATCTGGGGACTCAAGCGCTGGGAGAAAAAAGTGCTCCTGCGCCGGTTAGCCCTCTTTGCCAGCAGCGCCTTCCTCGCGCTCTGGGCCGCGCACCTCTTCCAAATCGGTGCCACCCCAGGGCTACCCTTTCGCGTGCCCGCCCCGACCTACTGGCATTCTTTCTTCCGCGTAGGGCAAGACGCCTCTGGCGGCGCGCGCTACTCCTTTCTGCTAGGCGAACTCTACCAGGGCGGTTGCTGGTACTACTTCCCCGTGGCCCTGCTTCTCAAAACGCCCCTGCCCACCTTACTGCTCTCAATCGCCGCCCTGGTCAAATTCTGGCGACGGCCTCTGCCTCTCTGGCGGATGATATTATTGCGCACCTTCCCGATTAGCTACTTACTGGTTAGCATAGCTGCTAATATCAACATTGGCTACCGGCACATTCTACCACTAGTGCCGTTCCTATATCTCGCTATCGGCAGCCTCGGAGCAAGAATCCCCGCCAGACAAAATCCCAAGTCCCGTTCCGGGATAGGCTGGAAAATTACGCCTTACGCCTCACGCAGCGCGCTCCTCGCCCTCCTCCTCTGGCAACTCGGCGGGACCTTAGC
>JAIOSN010000315.1 GCA_021107605.1 Anaerolineae bacterium
CCAACGTTGGCAGCGCGAATCGGTGGCGTCGCTCTCCGCCCCCAGTTACTACGCCGCCAGATGTTAAACGTGCTCACGGATCAAGATAAGACCTCCGAGGTCTCTGGTAGCGCGGCCTAGCTGCAAACCACGGCGTATTTGCGGTAAATTTCTTGCGGGCTAGGGTCGCAGCAGACCTCGGAGGTCTGGTCAGTGGCTCACGGATACATTTGAGACCACAACTTTATTTTCCTCTGCTGTATACAAAATAGCACTCCCCAGAAGCTCTGGTAATGCAAAACCGCCCGGTCAGTTGACCAGGCGGTTCTCTTTTTAACTGGGGGCGGAGGATTTGAACCCCCACATACGGAGTCAGAGTCCGCTGTCCTACCGTTAGACGAGCCCCCAAAATTACTCATTCCACGCGGCACATTCTATCATGATCGCAAAATTTTACAACTCTCCAAACCCATGTTACACAAGCCCCAGGTTGCTGCTTAACAGAGCAGTACCAAAACACTAGTCGCCATTTTTGTTGAAGCTGTCAGACATCTCTGGTTGAACCTTCCCCTGCCTATGATATACTGGGACAATGAGGTCAGAATGACAGTATTGCATACACTCACGCTCTTTGCCCACGGTCTAATTTTTGCAGCCCTCAGCCTGACCGTGGTATTTTTGACATATAGAAACCGGCGTATCCTCATAGCGCGACGGCTTTCCTGGTTGGGAACCTTTGCGCTCTGCGAAGCCCTCGTGGCTTGGAATGATTTGCTGGCGCCATTGCTCCCCGGGGAAACCTTACTGCCTCCGCTCTTGCGGGTAGCGGTGTTAGCCGGTGGTTATGCGTATCTATTGGCCTTTGGCGTGTAGACCTTTTTTCCCAAAGATGTTGAACCCCTCAAATTGCGCCGCTTGCTATTAGGCTTGCAGCTAGGCTGGAGCATCCCTTATTTGTTGACGCTGTTCTTTACATTTCGGCTGGACTCTGCCGTGGCGCCGGTGATGGAGGTATTGGCGCGTTACCTGCTAGCGCTGCCGGGCGGATTGCTGGCCGGTTTTGGTATTCGACGGCAGAGCTACCAGACTCTAAATAAGGATTGGCGCGCGCGCATTCGTCCCTATCTACGGTTGATCGAAGCGGCGGCCGGTGCCTTTGGTCTACTACAATTCATCCTGGTACCGGCCGCTGCCTTCTTACCCGCTTACTATCTCAATGAGAGCCTTCTCCCTTTTTCCCCGCATCTATTATGGGCGGCGGTGGGTGGGTTCTGGCTATGGGGCGTGGTCCGCTCGCTGACTATCGTGCAGACCGAGATTGAGCAGTGGATTGAGAACGTGGAGCATATCCAAGCACTCACGGCGGACCGCGAACGTATCGGGCGGGAATTGCACGATGGAGTGATTCAAGCCATCTACGCGGCCGGGCTGATGTTGGAGAGTGTGCAACCTCAGATTGTAACGGATCCCCAGCGCGCACAAGGTCAAATAAATCGCATCTTAAAGAATTTGAACCAGACGATCCAGGATATCCGCCGTTACATCTTTGATTTGCATAGCGATATGCCAGACAATGAGCTGGAACCGGGCATCCGCCGGCTGTTACGTGATTTCAAAATCAATACCTTACTGGAGACGGAGCTGCTAGTTACCGGGGAACCGGTCGAGCACTTCAATATCGAGCATCGCCGGCACCTCTTTCAGATTATCCGTGAATCTCTGGCCAATACCGCTCGTCACGCAGCCGCTAAACAGGTTAGCATTTCGTTGGTCTACCAACCGGAGACCCTAGAGCTAATTATCAAGGACGATGGGGTAGGTGTGCAGTCGCTACATTTGGAAAAAGGATATGGGCTGCGCAATATCCGCGAGCGTGCCCGGTTGTTGGATAGCAAATTGAAGATCGATAGTGCGCCCAATCAGGGCATGACGTTACACTTAACCGTACCTTATAAATGAATCCAAACGAGGAAAAAATGTTACGAATTTTAATTGTCGATGATCATGAAGTCGTACGTCTAGGCTTGCGCACCCTCTTAAGCAATCACCGTGATTTTAGTGTGGTGGACGAGGCCGCGTCAGCGGAGGAGTCGCTAAAGAAAGTGCGTTTGCATCACCCCGATGTGGTGGTGATGGATATTAGATTACCAGGTACAAATGGGATCAAAGCTTGCGAGATGATCAAGCAGGAATATCCAGCCACACACGTGATCATGCTCACCTCGTACGCCGAGGATGAAATGCTCTTTGATGCTATCAGCGCGGGTGCGGATGGTTACGTGCTCAAGCAAGTGGGGAGCAATGATCTAGTGAAGGCCATCAGATGTGTGGGACGCGGGGAAGCGCTATTGGACCCTGTCGTGACGCAGCGAGTGCTCAAACGGGTACGTCGGGCCACGCAGCAGGAGCAGGTGGCCGCTTTCTCCGAACTGACCGCTCAAGAGGCGCGGGTGTTAGCCCACGTGGCTGAAGGGATGACCAATAAACAAGTGGCCCAGGCACTCTATTTGGGAGAGGGAACAGTGCGCAATTATGTGAGTAGTATCCTCGCTAAACTGGAGCTGACCAATCGGGCCGAGGCGGCTGCCTATTCAGTACGTCACGATCTCAAAAAATATATGACAGAATTTGTGGAGGCTGATTAACTAGCTCTGTCTGGGTTGCGTGTTCCGTTTTGAGAAAGTTTACGCCAATACGCAACACGCAACACGCAACAAAAAAGAATAACAATCTATTTGTAAATTATCTATAACCGACTATCGCAAATTGGAGGCCAACGATGAATCAGAAAAAACTCAGAGTAGATACTATTGTGACCGCCGCAACCGTCATCACCATGGATGCCAAGTACACGCTCTATACACCAGGAGCAGTGGCGATCACCGGCGACTCCATCACCGCGGCCGGCCCACAGGAAGAGATCCTCGCCACGTATCAGGCAACGGAGCGCGTAGATGCTGGCGAGGCGGTAGTCATGCCGGGTCTCATTAACGCGCACGGACACGCGCCCATGACGTTGCTGCGCGGTTTGACCGACGATCTCCGCTTGGATGTCTGGCTGATGGGCTACATCATGCCGGTGGAGCGCGATTTCGTCGATTCGCATTTCTGCTGGCTCGGAATGCAGCTAGCAGCGGCGGAGATGATCCGCTCTGGCACTACAACTTTCTTGGATATGTATTACTTTGAAGATGCCGTTGCCGATGCAACAGCGTTAGCCGGCCTACGGGGAGTCTGCGCGCAGAGCGTTCTCAAGTTCCCCTCCCCCGACGCGACCAGCTACGAGGAGACGTTGGCTAAAGCCCGCGATTACATCATCCGCTGGCGGGGACACCCGCTGGTAATTCCGGCCCTGGCTCCCCACGCGCCCTACACTGTGACCCCCCAGCTGCTACGGGATACCGTCGCGTTGGCGCAAGAGTTCGACGTGCCACTCCATATTCACGTCGCAGAAACCGCCGATGAGGTGAAAAACCATCGCCAGCAATATAGGATGCCCATAGTTCCCTGGCTCAAGAAGTTGGGCGTCTTGGACACTAAATGCTCTCTGGCTCACTGTGTCCACTTGGATGCGGGCGAGATCAGTACGCTCAAACATCACCACGTGGGGGTAGTGCATAACCCTTCCAGTAACCTCAAGTTGGCCAGCGGCATTGCCCCAGTGGCGGAGATGTTGGCGGCGGGACTCAATGTGGGCATCGGCACCGACGGCGCAGCCAGCAACAACGACTTGGATATGTTCGAGGAGTTACGTCTGGCGAGCTTCTTAGCCAAGTTGGACACCATGTCCCCTATCACCCTACCGGCCCGCAAGACGTTGGAGATGGCGACTATTATGGGCGCGCGCGCCTTGCACATCGACGAGCTCACCGGTTCCCTGGAGCCGGGGAAGCGCGCCGACCTGATCGTGGTGCGCATGGACGATGTGCGCCACACTCCGCATTACAACCGCGAGCCGGAGAACGTCTATTCGCGCCTGGTCTACGCTTCCCACGCGGAGGATGTGCAACACGTCATGGTCAACGGGCGCTGGTTGCTGCGAGAACGCGAGCTGCTCACGCTGGAAACGGCGTCCCTCCGCGCCGAGGCTGACCAGCTGGCCGTCAAGATCGATACGTTCCTGGCCGAACGCGAGGAGAGTGTATTACGGAAGTTGATCGCCATCGGCGACGTAAACCGGAAGGAGACCTTTGAAGTACAGGTAAAAGTCCGGCAACCGAATTTAGCCGACTTACGGACCAAAATTAAGAACTCAGAGGAGCTCACTCTCCTGCGCGGGTCGCAGCGTAACCAATATGATACCTACTTCTTCTTTGAGGATCGCTGGGGGAGCGTGTTACGTTACCGCGAGGACGAGGTGCTGGCAGCCAAAACCGGCAAGA
>JAIOSN010000354.1 GCA_021107605.1 Anaerolineae bacterium
CATCAGCCAGCGCAACCGTGAGTGGGACGATATGTTGCGGATCGAAACTCTGCGCTTTCTCCATACATTTACAGATCGGGCTATAGCTGGTGGAATTATTCAAGGTAGAGATGATAAGGGGCGGCCAATGATTGCAGATTTTGTAAATCAGGACGGCCGTGTTCGTTGGGTACATCGTTTCTTCGCACGGGGGAACACAAAAAAATCTATCAGAATAGCGTGTAAGCTCTTGGAGAACCATCCAAAGTGGGGAGAATTCTGGAAAGCGCGAGTTATGGTTACTCTGGGAGCCGGCTTGCAACGACTGGGCGAAGTGGAAGCAAAGGATAAATTGGAAGCAGCCCTGCGGATATTGGAGCAAATTGATTTAGAAGATGAAGACTCTTGGGTGTATAGACATACTGAAGCCACTGCGCTTCTTTACTTAGGCTTACAAGAGCGGGCAGAAGGGGGTTTTAGCCGGGCTGGCAAGAGCTATGAGAAGGCTAGAGAGATTTTTGAGAAAAATGGTGAGCCTGCCGCTGTAGCTCGCACATTGACCAATTTATCTTACGTGTTAATCCGGCAAGGCAAGGCTACTGAGGCTGCAAAGATTGCTAGTGAGGCTGCGCGTCGCCGGCGTGAATTAGGAGATGTGGTTGGTATGGCTTTGAGCTTGAATACCCGGGCGATTGCTGAGAATTGGGCCGGGGAAAAGCGCCGCGCTAGAAGATTAGCTCGTCAAGCGCTTGAAATTTTGCGATCTGCTCAAGAGATGGGGTATCCCCATATAGATAGAGAGTTGGCGTTGGTTTACTTGAGTTTGGGTAATATCACTCGGTATCTGACCCGCAATAATTCTTTCCGTTCTTCTTTTGAGGTGGAAAATGATTGGGTAGAGGCTGAGAATTATCTTAAGAAAGCGTTGGAACGAGAACAGGTGCTGGAACCTTATTATAAGTTTGAATTGTATAATCGGTTTGGAAGATTGTATACTGATTGGGCAAACTGGTTGGCCATCAGCGAGATATCTGAACGTAGTCAAGAGCGATACTTGGATTTTATGAAACGGGCAGATAGGAATTTCAAGATTGCTGATCAGATAGCGGTAGACAATGATTGGGATGTTAGGCAGGCGGAGAATTTTGAGGATTGGGCTTGGGTATTTCATATACGGCAGGCAAATTGTTGCCGGATGTGTGACAAAGAGTTTTCCCCGGTTGTCCTTGAACAGAAAACGTTGGCTTTGGTAGCGGATGCGGAAGAGTTAATTCGAAATAAAATTACGCGTGGGCAAACAGGTAGTTTAGCTTATTATGTTGCTGGCAGCATTTATCATCAGTTGGGTCGCTATTACCATAAATTTACAGAAGAGATTGATAAAGCTGCTCAAAATTACGCACTCTCTGTGGCGAATTATGATATGTTTAGCAATACTATCAGTCGTCGGGAGATTGTGATGGCGCACATTGAAGATGTTATATATCGAGAAGGTGCTTCTTTTGAGCATACAGTGAATTCGATAGAGAGTATGTTGCACATTCTTGATGAACGCAATTTACCGGCCAAGAGATTGCGTAAATATCTTGCTGATACAAGAGAGGCCATTGGATTTGGCGTGAGTTATAATGGGTGACTGCGCCTGTCATGCCGCTGACTTGAACCTGCGTTGGGACGGCGAAGGGCTGGCCTTCGCTTTTTTGGAACTAACGCCAGCTTGTAACAATCGCTGTGTGGGTTGTAGTAATATCTTCGCCGAGCGGCGGATAGCTGCGCCGCTCAACGGTGAGCTGTGGTGCTCATTGATTGACCGGCTTTCTCCACACGTGCGCTGGTTGAAGTTGACCGGCGGAGAGCCGACTCTGCATCCAGACTTCGCGCAGATTGTGGCGCACTTGAACCACCGGGGGATTCCGTTCCGGCTTCTGACTAATGGGCGTTGGCTGGATGTTGATGCGACGTTGAATTTGTTGTTGGCTACTCCGGTGCTAGAGAGCTTATTGATCTCGCTCCATGGCCCCGATGCCCGATCACATGAGGCTTTCACGGTGGTCGCCGGTTCCTTTGCGGATGCGGTGGAGACCATTCGACGGGCGGCAGCGGCCGGCTTGCTGGTGGCGTCCAGCACCGTGATTACTCGTCATAACTGGGATCGGGTGGAGGAGCTGGTTGAGTTTGCCCTCTCGCTGGGAGTTGACCATCTTGCTTTTAACCGTTACATTGGGGCGCCGTTGCCCTCTCTGGAGGCAACGCCCACGCAGGTACAATGTGCGTTGCGGGAGATTATGGCGCTGAAGGCCGCTGGCGTTCCACTCCGGTTGGGGACGCCGGCGCCACAATGCGTATTACGTACTAATGGCAGCCCTTGTCTGGCTGGGCTGGCTTTCGTGACCGTTGATCCCTGGGGTAAAGTGCGGCCATGCAATCATTCAGAGCTTGTCGTGGGAGATCTTCTCGAAGACTCTGTGGCAGCAGTGCTGGACTCTCCAGAATTGCAAGCGTGGTACTCTGCGGTACCGGCCCTGTGTGCCGGATGTGAACTCTGGGAAGTCTGTGGCGGTGGTTGCCGGGCGGAGTGTATGTTACGCGCCGCTCCGTTGCAGGGTCATTTTGTGAGAGCTCGTGAATCTGTGCTGCTAGCGCTGTAATCTCTTTCTGTGCTGGAGAGTATTTTGGCCCTCAAGGATCTACATGATCTTTGAGGGCTTTACTCTGGGCTTGTGCTTAATCTACAGCCTCAGCTTTGAGCGTGGGGCGAACTTTGTCAATCCGAGTACCTCATCCACGCCGGGTAGCGGTGTTGCTAGCAGCTGCCGGGCTGCGGAGCAATCCAAAGTGCAATCTGGTGGGCGTTTTAGCGTGCTCTCTTGGCTGTTGGCCGGGACGAGGGGAGCCGGATCAAAGCCGTGGAATCGTGCCAGACGGACACCGAACTCGTAACGCGAGAGTGGTTGCGCGCCGGCGATGTGTAAGATGCCGGTAGTCTTCAAGGTAGCCAGTTCCAGCAATGCAGTGGCTAGACTCTCTACCCAAACTGGAGAGCGTAGTTCATTGGTGAAAAGATGTGGTGGTTCTTGGTTGCGCCGCCCAGTTAAAATCCAACGTGTCTGGCGATCAAGCTGGGGGTGCCAGCCGTAGATGAGTGAGGTACGCACGATGAGGTATTTGCCCCCGGTGGCTTGCACTGCTACTTCCGCCTGAGCTTTGCTCCGTCCATACGCGGTGAGGGGGTGGGGCGCAGCACTCTCCCGGTAGTTGCCTTGTGTGCCATCAAAGATAACGTCGGTGGAGAGATGGATGAGATATGCGTTGCAGTGGGCCGCGGCGCGCGCTACTTGCCGTGTGCCGCGCACATTGACGTCTTCAAAATCGGGTTGCTGGCCGGGATTGGCTGCCACGGTGTGGATGATGACATCAGGGTGTATCTGGTCTACCAGCGAGGCGACGGCGTTTCCCTCCCGGATATCTAGACGCTGCCATGTCACAGCATGTTGCCCGGCGGGGCTAGTGCAATGAGTGGTCGTCACCTCCCATGTTTGTTTCGCTAAACGTACTACCCAGTCGCCCAAATAACCGGTGCCGCCGGTTATCAGTATCTTGTGGCGGTTAGTTGTTCCCATAGTTAGCTCCTGTTGAGAATTGCATTTATTTCAGAACAGTTTACACTAAAAAGCCTAAAACGAGAGTCAAGGAGGTTAGGTTTGCGGATTCTGGCGTTAATTCCAGCTTATAACGAAGCAGAGAGCATTGGAGCAGTAGTAAAAAAGAGTGTTCGGTACTTGCCGGTCTTGGTGGTGGATGACGGCTCAAGCGATGAGACCGCGACCATTGCCGAAGAGTCTGGCGCCACGGCGCTACGTTGCACTTTTAATCAGGGTAAGGGGGCTGCGCTACGCGCCGGCTTTCGATGGGCCTTGGAGTCAGGTTACGAGGCGGTGCTTACTTTGGATGCGGATGGGCAACATGACCCGGCGGAGATCCCCAAGTTTTTGCAGAGTCACGCGGAACAGGCCGCCGATCTGATCATCGGGGCACGGTCATTTCGTGACATGCCCTGTGTCCGTCGTGTGGCCAACTTCGTAGGGTGTCAGCTTCTCTCTTGGGTGCTAGGAGATACAATTCGCGATAATCAATCTGGTTATCGACTTATCAGCCGGTCGTTGATGGAAAAGACATTGGCTAGCTCAGAGTGCGGGTTTGAATTTGAGGTGGAGATGTTGGTCACTTGTCTGTTAGCCAAACTTTACTTGGCTTGGGTCCCTATTCGCACCATCTACGCCGGTGAAAGCAGTCATATCGTTCCCTGGCGGCATACGGCTAGTTTCTTCCGGATGGTCTGGCGGACTCGCCAGCGTGTTAAGGACGCAACCATCACGTAACTGCTTTGCAATGGTCTATTTCTCTGTTGCTTGTATAATAAATGAAGCGTTGTAAAATAATTATTGTAGTATGTGATTTTGTATTTTAGGAAAAGGAGGAGAGACTCGATGATTCGGAAATTTACTACTCTGGTTGTGATAGCGTTGATTGTGATGCCTTTGTCGCTTACGGCTTGCACTCTTTCTGCTGCTCCAGATGCGGTACAGGAGCTTGAGGATGAAAATGATCTGATGCAACAAGCAGCCGCTGGTGTTGCTACGCCGACCAAGGCGCTCCTACCAGCCGTGGAACCGACGGTAGAGCCAACCGTGGAACCGACGGTAGAGCCAACCGTGGAACCGACGGTAGAGCCAACCGCGGAACCGACGGCGGAGCCAACCGCGGAACCGACGGCGGAGCCAACCGCAGAACCAACCGTGGAACCGACGGTGGAGCCGATCGCAGAGGCGCCAGTGGCTACCCCTGGTGAGCATCTAGTGCAGGTTGGAGAGAATCTTTTCCGCATTGCGTTGCGGTACGAAACCACGGTTGAGGTTCTAGCTCAGGCGAACGGTATTACCAATCCTACGCTGATCTACGCAGGACAAGTTCTGAAGATTCCTGGGGGGGCGTCTGCTCCTGCTGCGCCGGTCACTGGGGAAACAGTGCATATCGTGCAACCCGGCGAAAATTTGTTCCGTATTGCGTTTGGTTTTAATATGGATTTCTACTATCTGGCGCGTTACAACGGCATCACCAACCCCGCGTTGGTTTATGTAGGGCAAGGGATTATAATTCCCGCTCATTAAGCGTGAGAGAGATCGCCAGTTTGAACAACAGTCACGTGCGACGGGTGCAGGCGCTTTTGCGCAGCACCCGTCGCCGTTTGCGTGAAGGGTTGATGGTGATAGAGGGCTTGCGCCTGGTGCGCGAGGCCGTGTGCTCCGCGCAAAAGATCACCTGGGGATTTTATACTGCCGCTTTCCTGGCGGATGAACGGGGCGTGGCCTTAGTTCAACAGTTGCAGGAGTTGCGTTGTTTGAACTGGCAGGTGACGCCAGAGGTGCTTTCGGCGCTCTCTGATACAGAGTCACCACAGGGAATTGTGGCGGTGTTGCCACCGCCGCAGTTGCCATTATCCTCCGGGCCGGGGCTAACCTTGATCCCTGATCAGATCCGCGACCCCGGCAATCTGGGAACGATCTTCCGCACTGCTTGGGCGGCCGGCGTGAAGCAGCTCTTATTGCCGCCCGGTTGTGTTGATCCTACCAATCCCAAAGTGCTCAGAGCCGGGATGGGAGGGGACTTTTATCTCCCGTGGCGGAGAATCTCTTGGGAAGAGATCAGCCCGGTGGTGGCGGAGGATGAAGAGCTCTGGCTGGCGGAAGTGCGTGGAGGGATAGCTTACGACCGCGTGGATTGGTCGGGGGCGGTAACGCTCATCATCGGTGGCGAGGCTGCGGGCGCCAGCCGGCAGGCGCGGGAATTGGCGGCGGGACAGCATGTCTACATCCCAATGGCGCGGGTGGTGGAGTCGCTCAATGCGGCGATGGCCGCCGCGATATTGCTCTTTGAGGCGCGGCGGCAACGTGAATTGTTCCATAATCTGGAAGAGACCGGCCCCCGCTAGGGCGATGCAGTCCTCACAAGTTTTTGGCACGAAACGCTCTTCAGCCGTGGGGAGTAGAATTGAACAAAAACACGTTTGCATTCTGTTAATGGATGCAGTATAATGTCATTAATAGCATTCATAATGGAGGCGTCAAATGACACAATTAACGGTTCGCAGTGTGGACGAGAGCCTTCACGCCACCTTGAAACGTGAGGCGCGGCAGCGCGGGATGAGCGTCAATCGTTACGTGGTACAGGTATTGAGCGAGGTCACGGGACTCAGCGCAAATCAAGTTTTCTCCCAGGAATATCATGATCTTGATTACCTGGCCGGAACGTGGACTCCGGAACAGGCCGGTGAGTTTGCTAGGTTTCTGGACGAACAGCGCCAGGTTGATGAGGGGTTGTGGGTATGATTTCTCTGATGCTTGATACTTCGGCGTACACCGCGTTCAAGTTAGGGGATTCTACCGTTTTGGAAGCGATCCAGAAATCGCCCAAAATTTTGATTCCCCTGATCGTTTTTGGGGAGTTGCTCGCTGGGTTCGAGGCGGGCAGCAGACGAGAACAGAACCGCCAGGAATTGACATCTTTTTTGCAAAGCCCCCGCGTGCGACTTGTTCCCGTGATTGCCGATACCGCTGAAAGGTATGCGTTGATTTACGCATACCTGCGCCAGAAAGGCCGTCCTATCCCCACCAATGATTTGTGGATTGCTGCCTCTGCGATGGAGCACAGCGCGGAGTTGCTGACTGCTGATGGACATTTCTTACACGTGCCGCAAATAATTACGCGGAGCGTGAGGGGGGCGTAGCTGGGGCCGCTCTCCTGCAGGAACCGCCCTCGCCAGGGACCGAACCACCACCAAGCCTCCGATTTCTACCAGAAATCGGAGGCTTGGTGTTTACCAGGACTGCTCTTGGAACTGCGCTAGTATCTTCCCATGGTCAAAAGCCAGCGGCGGGAGGGCCGCCAACGGCCACCAACACGCTTCGGCGGCATCGTCGCCAGCCTGCAAGCACGGGTGGCCTTTTATCTCTCCCCAGAAGACTACCGAGATGGTCCAGCCGCGCGGATCGCGTCCTGGCTCCCCGAAAGCGGCGAATTGTTGCAAAGTTTCTGCACCTAAGCCGGTCTCCTCGTATAACTCGCGGTGAGCCGCTGCTGCCAACGTTTCCCCTCTTTCCACGAAGCCGCCGGGCAAGGCCCAGTGCCCGGCGTAAGGCGGATTGCGGCGACGAATGAGCAACACTTCTTTGCCATTACCGCTGGAATGCAAGAGCACCACGTCTACGGTGACGCTAGGGCGCGGGTAACGATAGCTGTATTCTTGAATTGGCATAGCGTTAGCTGGGTGAGGTATGGAAACCTCACCTACTGATCACGGAATTAATGCTTCAAGCCGATCAATATCTTCCTTGATGATCCCCAGGCTCGCTACCCAGAAATCGGGGGTACGGATGTCGATATCGAAGCGCGCGGCGAGTTTGGCGGCTCCTCCCATACCGGTGGATGCCAGCAGAGTATCGTAGCTGGTTTTGAAAGTGTCCGGGTCTGCTTGATAGCGCGCATAGAGTCCCAGACTGAAGAGCTGCCCAAACATGTAGGGGAAGTTGTAGAAAGTGCTCCCATAGTAATGTGATTTGACGGCCCACATGTAGGGATGCAGGAATTCCGTATCCAGGCCGTCGCCATAAGTGGCGCGTTGCGCCTCCACCATGATTTGGCAGAATTCGGCGGTGGAGAGTTCGCGTTCTTGGCGTCTAGCGAAGACTTCTTGTTCGAAGATAAAGCGACTGGTGATGTCCAGCGTCACTTGGAGCGAGTCTTGTAAGGAGGCCTCGATGATGGCGAGCTGTTCTTGCTGGTTGGCTTTTTCCAACGCGGCTTCCCGCACAATGATCTCGCAGAAAGTGCTCGCCGTTTCGGCCAGAGTCATGGGGGTGCTGCGCTGGGTGTAGCTGCACTCCGCGTGCTGCAGGTTGTGATAAGCGTGCCCTAACTCGTGGGCTAGGGTTCCCATGCCGCCGTAAGCGGGTTGATAGTTGGCTAGGATACGCGATTCCCCTTTGCGCAGCCACATGCAGAACGCGCCACCTCTCTTGCCCGCGCGTGGTTCTGCGTCAATCCAGCCTTCGGTAAAGGCCCGGTTTGCCAGCGCGGCCAGTTGCTCCGAGTAGCTGGCGAAGTGGGTGAGAATGAATTGTTGAGCCTCTGCAAATTCCCATTGCTCCTCACTCTTGCCTAGCGGGGCGAAGAGATCGTACCAGGCCAGTTTAGAGACCCCCAGCCCGCGCGCTTTGATCTTGAGGTAGCGACGCAGTTCGGGGAAAAACTCGTGCGAGGCGGTCATCATGGCGTCTAGGGTTTGACGGTCGATATTATTGTTGAAGAGTGCCACATCTAGTGGCGTTTCCCAGCCGCGCCGTTTCGATAATGTCAGCATTTCGCCCTTGACGTTGTTGAGCGCAGAGGCGATGGGCAGAGCGTTTTCTTCCCAGGCGGCGAGTTCGGCTTCGTAGGCACGGCGACGCACTGCCCGGTCGGGATCATAGGCTAAATTGCGCACGGCGGTGAGGGGGAGCGTCTGCTCCTCGCCCCCTAACTCCAGCGAGACATTGATCTGGGAAGTGACGTTGCTGTAGAGTTTTACCCAAGCTGACCCACCAGTCAACCGTAGGTCAGAAGCTAACGCTTCCTCTGCCGGCGACATTAGATGTTGGGCTTGGATAGCGGCTTTGCGGAGCGCGAAGGCGTGCTCTGCGGCCAGCTTGGAGCTGGCAATGAGTCCCTCCACGTCGGCCAGTGAACCGATCCAGGCGGTGTAGCGCGTTGCTAGTCGGGAGAAGCGGACCAGCTGGCGTTGCAAGCGGCTGAGATAAGCTTGCGCGGTCTCATTGCGGGAGTCGGTGCTGATGAAACTATAGATGTAAGCTTCGAGCGTGTGGAGTTGTGCGCCGAGCGCGTTGAGCGTCTCCAGTATTTCCTCGAAGATGACGCTGGTCTCTGTGTTCACCTCCAATGGTGACTCGCGCAGCATGATGCCGTGCTCGTCAAACTGGGCGACCAGATCATCAATAGCTTGGATGCCATCCTCAAGACCGGCTTGGAATTCGGTGGAATCCAGACCGGGATAGACGGCACTCATATCCCAATGCGGCAGTTGTGTAGTTGTTTGGTTCATTTTGATTTTCTCCTCTGAAAATAGTCAGGCAGTCTTTAGTCCAGTAGTCAACTAGTCGTTTTTTCGTGCGGGGA
>JAIOSN010000118.1 GCA_021107605.1 Anaerolineae bacterium
GGCCGGATTGATCTAGAAATCTGATTTTTCAAAAAAATCCGATTTCTAATCAGGCAAGGAATCTACCGCGTGGGGAGATAGTTCTTTAGTGCGTTCCTCTGTTGAGATCTAGTTGTTGGTTCCAGGCTTGGCGAGTTCCACTGCCTCGAAATGCACTGTAGCCGGAACTGCGTAGCTCAGATTCTGGTGTGGGCGCGCGACCATTAGCCACCGCAGCCCGTGATGCAAGTAGTCGAGTAAACGAAGTGATGCTAATGCCGTTTGACAATAATGGCGTACTGCACTATCATTGACTTATGATTAAGAGTTTTCGCGACAAGAAGACCAAGCGAATTTTCTCACGATGCTTCGTACGACGCTTTCCTCAAAATCTACACCGTGTATCTTGGCGTAAACTCATGATGCTCGATGCAGCGGAACAACTAAGCGATCTCCGTGTTCCTCCTGGCAATCGACTCGAAAAGCTATCGGGAGATCGCAGAGAGAAATATAGTATTCGTATCAATGACCAATGGCGGATTTGTTTTAGATGGAGAGATGGGGACGCTCACGATGTGGAAATTACAGATTATCACTAGGAGGTAGAAGCGATGATTGAGAAAAAGTTTGCTCCCGTTCACCCTGGTGAAGTATTGCTGGAAGAATTTCTAAACCCAATGGATATCAGCCAATATCGTCTGGCTAAGGATATTAGTGTAGACCCACGTCGTATCAACGAGATCGTACACGGCGAACGTTCGATCACGGCCAACACAGCGATTAGGTTGTCTCGGTATTTTGGTTTGTCAGAACGTTTTTGGATGAACCTCCAAGTTCGTTATGATTTGGAAATGGAGAAAGATCGTTTTAGGGGACGGTTAGAGAAGGAAGTGAAGCTTTTCGTGGCAAGTCCAGCAGTAAGCTGATGACTAGATTATCACTTAATCCGTTACTACTCAGCCACCCTGCAAAATTCAAGAGCGGACGCAGATTTTCGCAGATAAAATAGCAAAGCAGCGTGCAGCTGCGTTCTAGAGGAGCTCTTCCCACCCGCCACCTGATCTGTACATATCATACAAGTAACGGCTATCGGTTGACTTTCAGTTCGCCTGCGGTAAGCTTGTTTTACTATGTATTATGATGAAGTGAAAATCTATGTTAAGGGTGGACGCGGCGGCAATGGAGCCGTCGCTTTTCGTCGTGAGAAGTATATACCTTATGGCGGGCCGGCAGGCGGTGATGGAGGTCGTGGAGGGGACGTGGTGCTGGTAGTGACTCGGCATCGCAACACGCTCTTCCACCTACGCCATCGCAATAAGTTTGTGGCGGATAGTGGCGAACATGGTCGTTCCAAGCAGCAATATGGCGCCGGCGCGGAAGATCTGTTGATTGAGGTGCCGGAGGGCACGTTGGTCACGGAAGAAGAGAGTGGAGCGCTGCTGGCCGATTTAACGGAACATGGGCGGCGCTTTGTGGTGGCCCGTGGCGGCAAAGGTGGCCGGGGCAATATACACTTTGCCACTTCCACACGCCAGACCCCGCGCATCTCGGAGAAGGGCGATCCTGGCGAGAAGCGTAATGTGAAATTGGAGCTCAAGCTGCTGGCCGATATTGGGTTGGTGGGCAAGCCGAACGCCGGTAAATCAACTCTGCTCTCGGTGACTACCTCGGCGGAGCCGAAGATCGCGGCTTATCCCTTCACCACGTTGCAGCCAAATCTGGGTGTGGTGGCGTTGGATGCCCAAACCACTTTCGTGATGGCGGACGTGCCTGGTTTGATTGAGGGCGCCAGTCAAGGCAAAGGGTTGGGACATGAGTTCTTGCGCCATATCGAGCGGACCGGTATCTTAATTCATCTGATCGATGGCACTGCGCCCGATCCCGTAGCCGATTTTGAGGCCATCAACGTGGAATTGGCCTCTTTTGGGCACAAGTTGATGGAGAAAGAGCAGCTGGTGGCGATCAACAAACTGGATATGCCCCAGGCTGCGGAACGCTTCCCGGCAATTAAAGCAGCTATCGAGGAATTGGGTTACCCGGTGATGGGGATTTCGGCCATCACGCATCAGGGTGTGCGCAAATTATTGGGCCGCGCTCTCCAGATGCTGGAAGACCTGCCGGAGCCAGAGCCGCAAATGCCAACTCCTGTGGTTATCCGGCCGGACAAATTCGATGCGGGGTTTTCCATTGAGCAGCACTCCGATGGTCTCTGGGGGGTCTCCGGAGGAAAAATTGAGCGCGCAGTCCAGCGCACTAATCTGAGCCAGCCGGAGAGCGTGATGCGCCTGCACCGTTATTTGAAGAGCAAAGGGGTGATTGCCGAGTTGCGCAAGCGAGGCGTCCAGGAGAATGACCTGGTGCGTATCGGTGAGTACGAGTTGGAGTGGCGCAGGTGCGACGAGTGAACTTGAGTGTAAGCGCAAACCCCGCTGGTGACCAATCACCGGCGGGGTTTTTTATGTGCAGAGTTCCCGGTGCTTTCAAAAATGCTCCCAGTCCTTGTCCTCGGTTACTGCTCCACAATACATTTGCTAGCATACTAGTCCACGTAGGTGGACTTTGCAAGGGTAGCCGCGACTTCCCACGGCCCAGGGCTGTCTGGCAAGGGTAGTCGCCAGGCCAGTTATTCCTGCTCCCATCCGCTGGGCGACGTGCATTCCCCGCCCAATTCCGCATAAACGCTCTCCACGTTCCAGCGGTGAGGCAAGGTATTGGCCTCTGGATGACGGTAGTTCATCTTGGCGCAGGTGGTTACCGTCTCGTTGAGGCTGGCTCCTGCCTGGATGGCGGCTGCAACCAGCGCGCGCAGTTCCGCGAGATAGGCGCGATCCTCCCGCAACCGCGCGTCAATCTCTGCCGGCTCTTGAGCCGGCGTGCCGTGGCCGGGAACGAGCGTCCTAATCTCCAACTGTGCCAGTTGGCTCAGTGTCTCTTCGTAAGCGGCCAGATTGTGGCTGATAAAGGGGATTTCTAGCTCACTGAGCATATCTCCGGCCCAGAGGGCGCCATCGGGAGCGTGATAGATGACGATCTGATCCGGCGCGTGGCCCGGTGCGTGTCGTAGCTGCAAGGTCAGTGCGCCGGCGGGCAGTGCTAGCCTTTCCTCGAAAACCAGATCAGGGTGGGGTGGTTCAAACGGGGTTGCGCGTTGACGGCCACATTCCATTTCCCATCCGGCGACTTGGCGCTGTAAATCCTCTCGGTGATCTCGAATGACCTCCCGGTAACTGGCGTGTGCCACAACTTGCACGCCGGGGAATTGCTCCGGCCCCAAAATGTGATCCCAGTGCCCGTGGGTGAGGATGATGGTCGTCACCTTTGCGCCCTGCTTGTGGACGAACTGCGCGATGGCTTGCGAGGCTGCGGGCGCGATGCCGGGGTCAATCAGAGTGGCGGCGTCATCACTGAGAAAGATGCCGCTGTTGGTCTGATAGAGATCGCTCTGTGTGACCCAGAGGTACGTGGTCAACTGCGTGAAGGTCTGGCCGCCGGTCATCTCTCTCCCGGAGGCAGTGCGCCGCCTAAGCGTTGGACGGCCGCACGCACCGCGTCCGGGTCGGCCTCGCGCAATATCCCATCCGGCACATCTTCCCGATCCAGTATCACCGCCACGGTACCCTGGTGACAGTGGATTGCCAGATCTGCGGTGTAGCTCTGGTCATTGTCGCGGATCAGATATTCGCGTTCAGGGAAGAAACCGCTCTCTTTGAGAGTGACGTAAAGGCCCTCAACGCCGGAGATGTAGAGATCATTGATCTCCTCGGCATCGTTGAAACGGTCCCAGGTGGTCTCGATAAAGGTGATTCTGCGCCAATGCAAGCTGGGAATGGGTGGTTCCCGGTGGATAAGCGGCCCCAACTGCATTTTGTAGTAGGGAGCATCCGCGCGGGGGTGGTTTGGTTGTGCGGGTAATAGATCCCGCCGTTGTACTAACTCATACCCCCGTACTTCCGCGTACCAATGGATGGCCCACTTATTTTTCTTGAACGGTGCGGTGAAGTAGAAAGCCAGCACCGCCGCACTGGAGGTACACTGAGGCGCGTGTTGCTGGGGAATGCGATACCAACCGGCATCGCGCGCAATGCGAAAGTCCGCCGGCGCGGTCATTACTCCCACTAAAACTTGATCTGCTGCGTGGAACATAGTGTTACCTCCTCACTGACTGATGTTGAGGAAAAGTATAGAAGAAAGGGGGGGGCTGTCAAGGGTAAGCGAGAGAGCGAGAAGGCGAGAAGGCGAGAGAGCGAAAAGGCGAGAGAACGAGAAAGCGAGAAGGCGAGAAAGCGAGAAGGCGAAAAGGCGAGAGAGCGAGAAGGCGAGAAAGCGAGAGAACGAGAAAGCGAGAGAACGAGAAAGCGAGAGAGCGAAAAGGCGAGAGAGTAAGAAAGCGAGAGAGCAAGAAAGCGAGAAGGCGAGAAAGCGAAGGGGCGATAAGGCGAGAAAGCGAGGGGTCAGAGCAAGTGTTAGTCGCCGTAGGGCGACTTCGCCAGGGTAGCCGCGAATTCCCACGGCCCAGAGCCGTCTGGCAAGGGCATTCACCAGGCGCAGCTAACACGCTGGGACGCTGAACCGCTAAACTGCACCCAGTTACTAATCATCACTCACTTTATTTGCTTGCCAGCCGTATTGACTATGGTAAAATAAGCGCATCAAGCCCCTGTGGTTCAAGTGGATAGGGCATCGGCCTCCGGAGCCGAGGATTCGCGTTCAAGTCGCGACAGGGGCATCAAAAACGGCCCACCAATTGGTGGGCCGTTTTGCGTTATCGGGAGTTCACTACTCAATAGCGAGTAGCTCCACCTCGAAAACCAACGTTGCGTTCGGTGGAATTACTTCTCCGGAGCCAGCTGCTCCGTAAGCCAACTCTGAGGGAATAATCAGCTTGCGTTTGCCACCGACTTTCATAGTGGCTACGCCTTCATCCCAGCCAGAGATTACCCTGCCTAGCCCAATCTCAAAGTCGAAAGGTTGCCCGCGATCCACCGAACTATCAAATTTGGTGCCGTCCGTCAACCAACCGATGTAATGCACCATCACGGTATCTCCCATCACCGGCGCCGCACCATCGCCAACCTTTAGATCAACGTACTGCAAGCCAGAATCTGTGGTGATCATTTTCTCCTTACTTCCGCCAGAACTATAAGCTATCCATATACCGATTATCAATACTGCTACTGCTGCCAACGCCAAGTAAACTTTACGCATAGCATTTTACCTCCTGAACGATGAACATGGCTAGTCTACCATTTTTCAGAAGAGCGGCAAGATATCATTGGGGACGCAGATGCACGCTGATAAAAACTGATTTTTGATTTCTCTGAAAAAGATTATCTCACCACTGAGACACGGAGGACACTGAGAAAAAATGAATTTGAACTAGTGCTCTGTCAAGCGCAAAATGATAGGATAGCGCGACTTCCCACGGCCCAGGGCTGTCTGGCAAGGGTAGTCGCCAGGCAAAAATCTTTTTGACAATTACCGTAAATAACATATACTTCACTCATTGGTTGATAATTGATTGAGCAAAAATGGAGGGCATGGGAATGTGTGGCTACGTACCGATTTTCTGGAGAGGTATTC
The DNA here is from genome assembly GCA_021107605.1 of Anaerolineae bacterium. Taxonomy (GTDB): domain Bacteria; phylum Chloroflexota; class Anaerolineae; order B4-G1; family SLSP01; genus G713. The sequence continues at coordinate 5,560 of JAIOSN010000118.1, forward strand.
CATATCCTATTTCTGTTAACTAGATAATCATAGTTAGCTTGCCCCGTGTAAAAAACTTAGGCTTGTGATAAATCAGCATGAATAAAGTCGGAATTATTTGTCTCTTGTCAAAAGAAGTACAAAAGTATCAACGAGAATTACGTCAAAAAATCGCTGCTCAATTCGAGCTTGATGGTGTTGCAAATCCGGTGATTCCCGCTCACATCACGATAAAATATCCTTTTCCTGTCGAAAATCTTGATGAGATTGAGCAAGCAGTTCAAGAATTCAGCATATTTCAAAGCAAGGCAAAATGGTTGTTGCAGGATTTCAATAGTTTTAAAAATGGCGACAATTATGTTGTTTTCATTGATGTCATTGCCTCCGAAGAAATACGCAAAGTCCACGCCCGTTTTCTCAGTAGATTACGAAAAATTAATTGGGTACAATGGGGACAATTTGATAATTCCAGTTTGCATTATCATGTCACTTTGGGTGCTCAAGGAATAACATCTGGAAATTTTGAAGCTATTTGGTCATTTATAAATCAGCAAAAAAAACCAAACTTCAAAGCCTTTTTTGATAATATTTCTTTAGTCCGAATAAATGAATACACGCGTTATGTTTATAAAACATATAGGTTTCAAAATTATAAGGCTGGCTAACCCCGCGTTAAGCTGACCCGCC